>JAYTZE010000690.1:0-10888 GCA_043742385.1 Ilumatobacteraceae bacterium | reverse complement strand
AGAAAGGTGGCTTTCCTTTGGCGTTGCAGCAAATCGGTACCGTCGCCGCGTTGGCAGCGCAACATTTCGGTGCGCACGGTACGAGCGAACTCGCCCGGCGTTGAGCGTTGCGCGATCTCGGTGAGGAACTGGCCACGACCGGCGAAGCGGTCGAGTTCGGCACTGTCGAGCTTGGGGACGGCGTTGGCAATGACATCGACATGTGCTGCCGACACCGCGCCGTGCGCCAACGCCTCACCAATCGAGGGCATCACCGTGATCGCGGTACCGCGTTTGAACGGTTGCAACGCTTGCCCCATCGACACTCTGGTTGCCTGAGCGACGACATCTTCGGGGAAGATCGCCGGTGACGCGGCTGCCAATTCGGACAATCGGGACGCGACGGTGATCTTGCGTGCTTCGGCCCAGGCGATCAGTCGGGACAGGTCGTGTAAGACCCGCGTGCAACACTCGACATCGCCGACAGAGACGTCAACCGTGGTCAGTTGCCCGGCCAGCTCGACGATCTCCGATCTACGCATGATCGAACACTAGTTCGATTATGAGAGGATGTCAACCTCTAGACAAGGGATTTCTAAGGTTTTATTATGTCGACAAGGCGTCGCAGGAAGGTGTGATGCAGCGCTGTTCCGATGATCGCCATGTTGGGTGATCGATTGCCGCCAGATTCGAACAATCCCAGGCAGGTGCGATTGGCGCAGGCCCCTTTGTACAGATTGAACGCCTCCCAGAACTCCCATTGCGAGGGAGTCATGCGCACCCCTGCCTCGCGCTCGAACAACGCCAGCCAGGCCTCGCGCGACATGGTTCGGGACCCACGCATAGAGACGCAGAAGGACCAATCTTCGGCGGGATCGCCGACGTGGGCGAACTCCCAGTCGGTCAAGGCCAGAACGTCGCCACCGGCGCTCAACACATTGCCCGGCCCGGGGTCGCCGTGCACCAACGACACACGACTCGACAGCGGCGCATTCTGGTGCAGCCACATCTCGGCAGCATCGAGCAGCGGTATTCGTGGACCTCCGCCTGACTTGCCAACGGTTCGCCAGTGTTCGATCTGTATGTGTGTCGCCTGCTCGGGGTCGACGGCTGGAAGGTGGGCAGTGGAATTGAGGCTGTGCAGGCTTGCCAGTGTTCGCACAAATGCGCTGGCCGTGGTCGCGTCCATGGTCCGCTCTCGGTCGGGTTGCTCTGCGTCGATGTAGTCCATGACAAAGAAGGGCTGACCCAGCACGTCGCCCGTCGGCTCGAGCCATCGCACATTGGCTACCGGGAAGTCTGCGGCGTGTAGCGATTGCATGAGACCGAACTCGGCGGCGCTCGATGTACCGAACACCCCACCTTGCTCGACTCGCACGACGAAGCGCCCGGCAGACGAATCGACGTCGTACATTGCCCGAGAATGACCGACCGTCAACCGGTGCGATGAACGCACGTCGACCGGCGCTCCCGACTGCTCGCTGAAATACTCGGCGAGACGAACTTCATCCATCGGGCACCTGTCCTCGAAACGCCTTCAGCAACACAGCCTCGGTTTCGAGATCCTCGTCGAGATGGCGCTCGAGGATCTCGCGGATCGTGGAGTGGGCGCGGTGGTATGGGTCGACGAGTACGGCGATGCATGACCTGAGTACGTCCTGCCCGGCGGCAGCGCCCATCGCTGCAGCCAGTTCCTCCTGCCTGCGCCGGGTCGGGTCCGAGCCGCGCCGGCCGGCGTAGACAGCCAAACCGATGAGCTGGATCGTCGCGCTGCGGGCGTGCAGGTCGGTGAGGTGAGGTAGCACCGTGCTTCGCAACGTGTCGGCCATCGATGCCCACAACGCACCCTCGCTGGGGCGCTCGCTCACAGCAGCGCCGCCACTCGCGCGGCCAGATCGGCCTCGGCATCGAAATCCCACGAAGCTCCCCACAATGGGTCGACGAGCGGATGCGAGCGATCGGCCCAACCTTGCGACAAGAACCACTCGTACGTCATCTCATGGCCGGCACGAAAACTGTGCAGCGGCCGCAGCGCGGCGTCGGCTTTGGCAGTGCTCAACTCAGCATGGTGACGGATGCCGAAGAGATGACTGAAGGCGGGCATGGTCACCGATTTCAGCACATCATCGGGCACATCGACGACATTCGGCTCGACACCGACAATCTCGGCGAGCGTGGTGACGTACCGTCGCGTGCTGACAGCGCTGGTTGTGACGTTGAAGATCTCACCGTGAGCAGATGGTGTTGTGGTCGCCAGCAGCATGAAGGCGACCAGGTCGTCGACATGGCCGTACGAGCCGACTACCAGACCGCCGTGCGGCAGCAGGATCGGCCGATGCTGCAGCAGCCGCAGAAACATCGGCGTCTCCATGTCGTAGATGTTGTTGTCGGGCCCAAAGATCGCGGCCGGCCTGACAACGACCACGGGGAAGCCGTCCACCGTGTGGCGTTGCAGCATCGCTCGCTCGGACATCGCCTTGAAACCGCCGTAGCTCGTCGGGCCTTCGGTGCTCGATGGCATGTCTTCCGTCCAAGGAAATACGCCGATCAACGACTGGTCGTAGGCCATGATCGAGCTCACGAAGACATATGTGCCGACGCGATCGTGGAACAGATCGACCAAGCCCGGAATGTCGCTGCCGCCGGCGGCCATGACGAATCCCGACACATCGAACACCGCATCCCATTGAGTCGCGCCAAGTGCGGTGCGCATCGACTCGATGTCCGTGCGATCGGCGACGAGATGGTGAACGCCGGCCGGCAACGTGGTCGGTGTGCGCCCACGGTTGAGCACGGAGACCTCGTGACCACCATCGAGGAGCGCGGCGACCAATCTTTTGCCGACGAAGACTGATCCGCCGAGGACCAGTGATCTCACGACGGCGACCTCACGCGGCAGGATCCAGCCTGACCAGCATCTTGCCGATGTTCGCCCCTGCCATGACGCCGAACAATGCCTCGACGGCGTGCTCGAGCCCTTCGTAGATCGTGTCCTTGGAGATCACGTTCCCCTCGCGCAACCACGCCGCCACCTGGCGTTCGAACTCCGGACGCATGTCCTCGTGATCGCGGACGATGAACCCACGGATAGTCAGCCGCTTCAACACGACGCTGATCAACTTGCTGATGTCGTTTCGTGGATTGGTCGCTTCGAAGTTGGAGATCATGCCGCACAACGCAACTCGTCCGTTGACGCGCAGCGCGTCGAGCGCAGCAATCAACTGGTCTCCGCCGACGTTGTCGAAGTACACATCGATGCCGTCTGGCGCCACTCGCTTGAGCTGTTCGTCGGCGGGCCCGGCGCGGTAGTCGAACGCATCGTCGAAGCCGAACTCGTCAACCAGAATTGCCCGTTTGGTCTCGCCACCGGCGCTGCCGACGACTCGCGATGCACCGAGGAGCCGAGCGAACTGACCTACCGCAGTACCGACGGCGCCTGCCGCGGCGGATACGAACACGGCTTCACCGGCTGTGAATTCGCCGGTTCGTAGCAACCCGGCCCACGCCGTGAAACCTGTCTGTCCCAAGATGCCCAGCCACGTGTTGAGCGGGGCGATATCGATGTCGACAACCGTTGCCGAGCTGGCGGGGATGATTGCGTGATCGCGCCACCCCATGCGATGACGAACATGGGCGCCGATCGGGATCGACGAATCGGCACTGTCGATCACCTGCCCGATCGCCGATCCGTCGAGTGGCTGATCGACGATGAAGTTGGTGGTGTAGTGCTTCTCGGTGGCTTCAAGACGGCCACGCATCGACGGGTCGACGCTCATGAACGCGTTGCGAACCAGGAGCTCGCCTACGTTCAGTGCCGGCAGAGCCAGTTCGCGGATCTCGAAATCGTCGAGCTCGGGGCCCGATTGAGCAGTGCGCTTCTTGAGAAAAACGGCTCGGGTGACCTCTGGATTGCCCATGCGAATCTCCTGTTCTGCGACGTAGCCAGCTTATTGTTTCAGGTTCAAAGGACTTCTATTCTCGCCGCGACTGCACCGTTAGGGTTCTCAGGATGACATGGCGAGGCGATGACCCGCTCATCGTCACGTCACGGTTGGAGCTTCGTCCGTTGCGTGTCGAAGATTCCGACGAGATGGTGGTCGTGCTGGCCGATCCAGCGCTGCACGAGTTCACCGGGGGGCAGCCGGCCAACCTCGACGAGCTACGCGCTCGCTTCGAGGCATGGGTGCAGGGGTCGGGCTCGACCACAGAATTGTGGCTCAACTGGATTGTGCGGCGCAGAGACGATGCCGTCGCGCTCGGCACGGTTCAGGCCACGATCTTGAATCCCGGCGGCGAACCGACGGCGATGGTGGCGTGGACCATAGGCAGCCCTTGGCAGGGAAATGGCTATGCAAGCGAGGCTGCAGCAGGGCTGGTGCAATGGCTCGCGTCGAGCGGCGCAGAGTCGGTGGTCGCATATGTTCACGCCGACCATCAGGCGTCAGCTGGCGTCGCTGCACGGGCAGGTCTCCGATCGACGAGTGAGGTCGTCGACGGCGAGGTGGTGTGGAGTCTCGTCTGAACCTACTGTGATTGATGTGGAGCACCCAGCGACGATGCACGCCTTCCAGCCGATCGTGGTCGGCACGATGCATCTCGACCATCGGCTCGTGGTGCCACCACATTCCGGCGGCGGTGGACGTCTGCTCGACTCCGACGAGCTGTTCGAACGCCACTGCGCCTATTGGCTGGAGCGCGTCAAGGGTGGCGTTCAGTGGATAGGCGGAGGCCCCACGTTCGTGCGCAATCCGTTGATCCCCGGATTCGAACCGACAGGAGTTGGCTCCAACGGCCCCGGGCTGTTCCGCCATCCCAAGTTCGTCGAGCGCATGGGCGAGTACTTCAACCGGCTGCACGCTGCCAAGGGTTTCGGCACGGTGCAGTTCGTGTTGCAGGGCGGAATGCCGATCGCTCCGTCACCGACGTTGTCCGGCTACGCCGACCACCGCATTCCGCATCCACTCGACAGCGACGAGATCGCGTGGCTGATCCGCGAGTACGGCGAGTCGGCGGCGCTGGCCGCGGAGGCAGGCGCCGATGCCATCGAACTGCATTCCAACCACGACGACGTGTTGCAGTGGTTCCTCTCGCCGCTCACCAACCATCGCACCGATGCCTATGGCGGCAACGCCGAGAATCGACGTCGACTGGTGCGCGAGATCGTTGAGACAATTCGCACCAAGGTCGGCCGGCCGATCACCCTCGGCTTGAGGCTGTGTCTCGACGAGATGATCGAAGGTGGCTACGACATTGGCGATTGCCAGCAACTGTTGTCGGCCTTCACTGGCGACGGGACGATCGACTACTTCAGCCTCGATGTCGGGGGAAACTGGGGCACGGTCAGCTATATCCCGCCAGGCGTGTACGGCGAGGCGGAATGGGCGGAGTTGTGCGGGCAGGCCAAGCAGGCGACGCACCTCCCAGTTGTATACGTCGGTCGCGTGTTCAATGTGGCCACGGCTGAACGAGTACTCGCCCAGGGTCACGCCGATCTCGTCGGGTTCGCCCGAGCCACAATTGCCGATCCCGAGATCGTGGCGAAGACGCGGCGCGGCGCGATCGAGTTGATCCGCCCATGCGTGGGCGTCAACGACTGCATCGATCGCCGCACGGTCGAGGGCCTCGAGTTCGCGTGCGCCGCGAATCCGCATGCTGGCAACGAGCACATCGGTCGGCTTCCTCCCGTCCGGCGCTCGCAGCGCATCCTCGTGATCGGTGGTGGGCCAGCGGGAACCGAGTTCGCCGCGCTCGCAAAACTGCGCGGTCACCGGGTGGCGCTGTGGGAACGAAACCCCGAACTCGGTGGTCAGTTGGCCGTGGCCGCCAAGGCACGCATGAACACGCGCTTTGCCGAGTGGATCCGATGGCAGCAGGCCCGATTGCAGCGTCTCGGCGTGACCGTGGAATTGCAGCACGAAGCCACACTCGACGACATCGAAGTCGTCGATCCCAATGTGGTGGTCGTTGCAACCGGTGCCGTGCCGCGCACCATCGACGTACCCGGCATCCACGAGCCATTCGTGCATCAGGCGTCAGACGTCTTGCGTGGAGGTGTTGCACTCGGGCGCCACGTGGTGGTGGTTTCCGAGGACGACCGCGCTGCGCCGTTGGCGGTGGCCGATCATCTCAGCGGGCTCGGCCATCGGGTCACCGTCACGTATCGCACGAACGGGCCGTCGCCGCTGGTTGGCAAGTACACGATCGGCGCAATCCTGGCCCGGCTCGACAACGAAGGTGCACGTTTCGAACCGATGGCTCGCCTTGTTGGAGTCGAACCCGGACGGGTTCATCTGGCTCACAGCTACAGCAATAGGCGATGGTCGATCGACGGTGTCGACAGCGTGGTCTTGGCGTGCGGCGCAGTACCCGACAACGCGCTGTACCTTTCGCTGAAGCACGCCCGGCCCAACGTTCATCTTCTCGGCGATGCCTACGCTCCTCGCCGCATGGTCTTCGCCACACGCCAGGCGTGGCACCTCGCGTCGGTGCTTGATTGAGCACTATCGACCTGCTGTCGTGGGAGGCAGATCCGGCGCGTCGTCGTCGGGCGTGGACGGCACTGTGTGTTGCCGCGGCGAGCATCTTTCTATTCGTTCTCGACTCTGGCTTGCTCGCGGTCGCCTTGCCGTCGATCGAGAAGGAGTTCAGCGAGACGCCTCGCTCGATCGTGGCGTGGACCGCCACGGGCTTCCTGGTCACCCTGGCCTCGCTGCTGTTGATCGGCGGCCGGCTAGCCGATGCTCGAGGACGCAAGCGGTACTACCTGTTCGGAGTGCTGTTGTTCGGGTTCGGATCACTGTGCACGTCCTTGGCCCCGACCGTGCCGCTGCTGATCACCGCACGTGTCATCGGTGGAGCCGGTGCTGCCTTCCTGACGTCGAGTGCGTTGGCGTTGGTACTGCCGGAGTTCCCGTTGGAGAAACGCGGGATGATGATCGGCTGGTGGGGCTCTCTTGGCTCGACCGCGGCGATCGTTGCGCCGACAGGCGGAGCGTTGTTGACCGAGCACATCTCATGGCGACTGCCGTTCGCGTTGATCGCCCCGATGGCGATCGCTGTCTTCGTCGTCGGGCAGCGGGTGCTGATCGAGCAGACCGACAAACCCTCGAGCGCGGCGATCGACCCGCTGAGCGTCATCGTCGGTCCGCTCGCGCTCGGCCTCCTGGTGCTGGGTGTGTCCCAGGGCGGCCGATGGGGTTGGGGTTCGCCGTCCACGCTGGGTGCCGTGGTGCTGGCGGCGATCCTGCTCGTCGTGTTCGTCCGTCGCTGCGCGAGCGTGGCCAACCCACTGCTCGATCTGTCGATCTTCGGGTTTGCGCAGTTCCGCCTCAACGTCGTTGGTTCGGGTCTGCAGCAGATCGGGTTCTTTGCGTGGTACGTGACGACACCGTTGATCCTCAACACCGTGTGGGGATGGTCGACGTTCGAGGCCGGTGTCGGCATGGCGCTGGGCCAGGTGGCGGCGTCGTTCAGCGCGCCATTCGGAGGTCGCTGGTCCGACCGTGTCGGCACCACTCAGCCGATCGTCACCAGTGCCCTTGTGGCCGCGCTCGGGCCGATGTGGTTCGCCGTCACGGCATCACATTCACCGCATTTCCTCACAGCGTTCCTGCCCGCCTCGGTGCTGATGGGCATCGGTGGTGGCATCTGCGGCACGTTGACGACCAGCGCGGCGCTGTACGACTTCCCAGAAGCCACGTTGGGGGCGGCGAACAGCGTCAACCAACTCGTTCGTCGTGTGTGCGGCGTGGTCGGGGTAGCGGTCGCTGTGGCGTTGCTGGGCGAGGCCAAGGGCCCGTCGTTGCTGACGCCCGCTCGACGCGTCTGGGTGATGGTGTCATTGGCCCACCTGGCGATGTGCCTGCCGTACGTGTTTCGTCGACGCACGCGATCGGTGCAGCGACGGGCGTCGGTTCAGTCCGTGTAACGCCTCGCGTTGGGTCGCTTGCCCTTCAGCATCGTTCCCTTCAGCGTCTCGATCACATCGTCGACCCGACCCTCTGGCACTCCCACGATCGAGAACTGCTCGGTGATCTTGATCGGGCCGATCTCTCGGCCGCTGAGGTTGCTCTCGTTGGCGATCAGGCCGACAAGGTCGCCGGGGCGGATGCCGACCTTGCGCCCGAGGGCGACGTAGATGAACGCAGTGCCGATCGTTCCCCCACGATGACCCTGCGAGCCTGATCGCGGGCCCTTCTGGTTGTTGCGATCAGGTCGGTCGGGTCGCGGACCGCGGTCGACCTTGTGTGAGAAGTCGGGGATCTCGGCCTCGTCGAGCGTGGCCCCACCAGCCTCATGTGCCAACTTCACGGCTGCGAGCGCGATGGTGCGGATGTTGTGGTCGCCCGCCAAGGCATTGAGCACGTCGTTGTAGTCGTCGAGATCGTCGGACGCCAGCGCTTCGCGAACTGAGGTGACGGTCTGCTCGATCTGCCGAGCGCGTAGGTCGGCCACCGTAGGTACTCGCTCGATGGCGATCTTCTGCTTCGTCAGCTTCTCGATGTTGAACAGCAGTCGCTGTTCGCGCGGCTCGGCGAGGGTGATGGCCACACCCTGTCGGCCGGCCCTGCCGACACGACCGATCCGGTGTACGTAGCTCTCGGCGGCCGACGGCACGTCGTAATTGACGACGTGGGTCAACGTGTCGACGTCGAGGCCGCGTGCGGCCACGTCGGTGGCCACCAGGAGCTCGGCAGTGCCATCGCGAAGGCGCCCCATCACACGATCACGCTGCGGTTGGTCCATGCCACCGTGCAACGCCTCAGCGCGGTACCCGCGCCCGTTCATCGTCTCGGTCAACTGATCGACCTCGATGCGCGTGCGGCAAAAAACAAGCGTGGCCTTGGGGCCCTCGATGTCGAGGATGCGGCCGAGTGCCGCAGGCTTGTGCGCGCGCTGCACCATGTACGCGCTCTGCCGAACAAGGGCTGTGCCCGGGGTGGCATCGCTGCGACCGATCTGGATGCGTACCGGGTCGCGCTGGTACTTGCGTGCCAGGGCGTTGATGCGCGCCGGCATCGTCGCCGAGAACAGCACTGTCTGTCGCTCGACAGGCGTCGCTTGCAGGATGGAGTCGATGTCGTCGGCGAAGCCCATGTCGAGCATCTCGTCGGCTTCGTCGAGGATCACCGTTCGGATCGAGCTCAGGTTCAGTGAGCCGCGGCCGATGTGATCGAGGGCCCGACCGGGTGTGGCGACGACGATGTGCACGCCGCGATCGAGCGCTTGCAGTTGCCGAAAGATCGGCTGACCGCCGTAGATCGGTGTGACTTTGACTCCGAGTTCGCGGCCGTAGCGGAAGATGGCTTCACTGACCTGCATGGCCAGTTCGCGAGTCGGCACCAGGATCAGGGCAGTCGGCACGACCTTCGCCGCGGTGTCGATCATCTGGAGCGCGGGGAGGGCGAACGCTGCTGTCTTGCCGGTGCCGGTGGCGGCCTGCCCGAGTAGATCTCGACCGGCGAGCAGGTGCGGGATGGTCTGGAGTTGGATCGGCGTCGGCTCCTCGTAGCCGAGATCGTTGATCGTCTTCAGCAATTCGGGGCGCAAGCCGAGAGTGTCGAACCCGTCGCCTTCGCTGGTCTCGGGTGAATCTTCTTGGTGGCCACCGATGTCGTGGTCTGTCATGACGGCTAGCTCTCGTTAGTGAATGTTCAACGATAGAAGCCAGAACACCGAAACAGGCGTGATCCCTGCTCATGCGTCGCCGGCGACCAACGCTCAGATGTGTGTGCGAGCGCATAGACGTTCCGCGCTTCTGTACGCGCGCACAGACCCAACCGTCTCGCTTGGCTGGCGCCGACTTCCATCCGATATCGGTCGGGATCCTGGCTAGATCGCTGCGCGACACTGGCAGTATGCGTGAGGTCAACTACAGCTCGTCAGCGGAAGGTGTAGCAGAGGGAGAACTGTCAGACTTCTTCGTCGGCTGGCCGCAACCACCCAGCAACGCTCAACGACGGCAGGTGCTCGAGGCAGCGAGCGAGGTGGTCATTGCACGCGACGCAAGCGGGACCCTCGTCGGATTCATCACCGCCGTCACCGACGGCGTGTTCGCGGCCTACATTCCGCTGCTCGAAGTCCTGCCGGACTTTCAGGGGCAAGGCATCGGTCGAGCTTTGGTCGACCGAATGCTGGGCCGCCTACAAGACTGCTACATGATCGATCTGGTCTGTGATGACAGTGTTGTCACCTTCTACGAGCAACTCGGTGGCCGACGACTCAACGGCGTGGGCTGGCGTAACTACCAGCGTCAGCTGTAGCGGTTCGGAGCTAGACGCGGCCGCTTCCCGGTTCAGCGGAGCATGGCGAGCGGGCGCTTCAGGTGGCAGGCGATACCGGAGCCGCGAGCTCGATCTCGAGGCGTTGCAGACCGCGGAGCATGAAGCTGGGGTAGTAGCTGTAGTCATTGGTGTCGCTCAGCCTGTACGAACCGATTCGACGGGTGAGTTCCTCCAGGGCGACGCGTGCCTCGAGTCGCGACAGCGCCGCGCCGAGGCAGAAGTGGATGCCCTTTCCGAAGGCGAGGTGCTCCTTCAGCCGCGGCCGATCGGGATCGAACGACTCGGCGTCGGGATAGACGATCTCGTCGCGGTTCGCTGCGCCGTAGACGAGCACCAACCTCGCGCCCTTCGGCACGCTGACGCCGGCCAGTTCGACGTCTTTGGTGGCGATCCGGAAGATGCCCTGCGTCGGGCTGGAGAGCCGCAGCGATTCCTCGACGATCCGTTCAATACGCGATGGGTCGACTTGTACCTGCGTCCATTGGTCGGGGTGCTCGCCCAGGAGCCGCGTCATCTCGGTCAGCAGTTTGGTCGTGGTCTCGTTGCCGGCAACCATCAGTTGCGAGATGATGCTGAGCATCTCGGGCATGTCGAGTGGACGCGGGTCGACTCCAGGCTCGTCGAGC
>JAYTZE010000689.1:0-5455 GCA_043742385.1 Ilumatobacteraceae bacterium | reverse complement strand
GGCCAGTGACGGCACGATCGAACCCGGGCCCTCGCGCTACGCCAACGCTGCGCTGGTCGCGGCGATAACGACCTTGCTCGTCGGTGCAGCTGTGGCGATCTCTCAACTCCATCGATTCGCCGACCTGAGCGCGACGCGATACGGACAAATCCTGCTCGTCAAGCTGTTTCTCGTCGCCGTCGTGCTCGCCGTCGCGTCCGTCGCCCGACGGCGAGGAATTCCCTCCACGCATGGCCGCGTCCGGCAGCTCGCCCGGTACACGACAATCGAGGCCGTCGTCCTCGTAGGGGTTCTCGCTGCGAGTGCGCTGTTGTCCACCACCACACCGACCGCGGGGCTCGGCAACATCGAGCTACCGCCGGCACCGCTGCCGACCCCGACGACACTTACGTCGGACCTTGCCGGCAGCCACCAGGTGCTCGTCGCGGCCGCACGCGATCGGCTCCAGATCCGAGTGCTCCCACCGGGCGGACAACCGAGCCGGCGACAGACATCAACGTTCAGCGGTGCCGAGCCCGATGGCTCCAGCTTCGATATCGAACCCCGACCCTGTGGACCGGGATGCTTCGACATCGCCCACCATTGGATCGACGGTACGACGCGTTTCACCGTCACAGTGACCAACCCCGACGCCGACGGCGGCACTGCAGAGCTCGCTGTCGTGTGGCCACCAGGTCCGGACGCGACCGCGATCCTCACCCAAGCCGTGGCGGCGACACGAGCGGCCGGTGACATCACCGTGACCGAGACGGTCAGCAGTGGACCAACCGCGACACTCGAACCCGGCGATCTGACGACGACCGGCGACAACTACATCTCGGCATCACCGTTCAGCAACGGAGCCGACGATGTCCACGAGCTCCCGGCCGAGGACGGGCTCACCGTCATCGCCTTTACGGTCACCGGCGCGGGCACCTGGCACCAACTGTCGATCGACGACCAGCACAGGATACGAACCGAAATCCTGGTCGACCCCGGCCACCGAATCGACCGAACGATCACCTACCGAGACGTGCCATGACCACCAACGAGGCTCTCCCATGATCGCCTTCGACCCACGACTTGCGACATCATTCACGGCCGGACTGCTCGCCTCGATCAACCCATGCGGATTCGTGCTGCTGCCGACCTATCTCCTCTACTTCCTCGGGATGGAGAGCAACCGGCCCGGAACCGAACGCGGATCGATCCAGCGAGCCTTCGCCGTCAGCCTTGCCGTGTCCGCGGGGTTCATGGCGGTGTTCGTCACGATCGGCACGATCACCAAGGTTGCCACTGGATGGTTCCTCAACAAGGCACCCTGGATCTCTCTGGCGACCGGGATCGCCCTCGTCGTCCTAGGCGTGGCGATGATGTTCGGGTATCGGCTGCCGTTCACCACACCGCGACTCGACGTCGGGCGACGAGACCGTTCGGTTGCCTCGATGTTCGTGTTCGGCATCACCTACGCGGTGTGCTCCATTGGTTGCACCCTCGGGCCTTTCCTGGCGATCGTGCTCGGCGGCGTCACCACAGACGGCTTCGTGAAGGGCATCACAGCAATCGGCCTATACGGCATCGGCATGGCGCTCGTCGTCATAAGCCTGACCGTGACTCTTGCGCTCGCCAACACCGCGATGCTGCGAACCGTCCGAAAGGGCATGACGATCTTCGAAGACCTCGCCGGGGTCTTCGTACTCCTGACCGGCCTGTACATCTCGTGGTATTGGTACGGCAGCATCACCGACAACTTCGATGATCGAGTAATCACCAGCGCCGGCAACATGCAACAAAGGCTGTCCGCCTTCGTCCAGAACCATCAGAGATCAATCGTGCTCCTCGCCGCCGCCCTCATCGCGGTCGCAGCGATCGGCTCACAGATTCAGAAGCATCGTCGCCGACAAGAGCCGAAGGTCTCGTTCGACGGGAATCGACGATGAGGTCGGCGAGATGAATGAGGGCATCGCGGAGATCGGCAAAGGATCACTGGCGAGGCTGAGCCATGATCACCGCTCGCTGGAAGTTACCCTCGGGTTTGTCACTCAGCCGGTCACTCCAGAGGGTCAGGGCGATGCCCACAGTGCGCTCCGGCTCGTTAGCCTTACCCGTTCGTGGAGCGGAGTGAGCCCGACGACGCGGCTGATGAGGGGCGCGTATCCACCTGCTCCGCTACCTGCGCACGAGCGAACCTGGCGGCACCCTTCCGAGTTGGGCAGATCCGCCTGGTTTCATACTGAGCCGCCGCTCACCATCGGTGGTGGCTTGTTGCTGACGACGAGCACAATTGGCGGCCTGTTGTCGCTCGCGGTGCTCTGGGCGATGTTGCCGTCTGCTGGGCGTGCAAGAATCGCGGGGCCCACCGTCGTCACCAATACTTCCAACGATGCGTTGGTGTTCACCGTTACTACCCTGACCGAAACTCTCGTCATGACCTCGGTCGATGTGCTCGTTCCCTCGACGGCGCTGCGCACCGGGCCCAGCTCCGTCCCTGTGTCGGATCGGAGTGTCCCGCCAACGACGGCCGCGCCCGACCGGGAGGAGGTACCGACAGCCGCCACCGAAGGCTCTGCCCAGTTCCTCGAATCTGATCCCGTGGCCGTGCGCATTGGCGACTCGCTGGTCGTCACTACAGCTCGTGCAGTCAAGGGTCGCTCGGTCATCACGCTCACTAATCTTAGGGTCATGGACGAACTGCCTACGGCTGTGACTACCTCGAACCTCCGACCCACCGAGGCTGGTGCAGGGGGCGACCGCACCGTCAGCGCCGGCCTGCTGGGAGCGAACGCCAACCAGACGTAGGCCGTCTGCTTCCGCTATGTGACGGTGCTCGCCAAACGCAAACTCCCGATCCAACGCATGACCCGCCACGTATGACCCGGCTCGTGGTGGCGACGCCTGCAGTTCCGCGCCGGATTCAACCGCTGCTGACCCACCGATAACCGGTTGGGCGGGCTGAGCTGGCACAGGGTCGCCGTCGAGGAGTGACAGCCGCCACACACGTTGAGATTTGCCGGCGGTTTCGAACGTGCCAGCGATTGTCCTTGCGGCACGGAACCGGCCGCCGACTACACGTGGGCGTGCTCCCGTGGCACTGTCGAGTGCGACGCGTGGTCGTGCTCCGGTCCGTAGATGTTACGGCGGGCACGAAGACCGTTGCCAATGACGACGATTTCGGCGACCTCATGAATGGCGACGACAGCACCGAGGCCGAGAACGCCGAACGCAGCAATCGGGATCAGCAACGCGATCAGCAGCCCGGACAGGGCGAGGTTCTGGAGCATGATCGTCCGGGTGCGGCGGGCGTGGGAGATCAGGTCCGGCAGATGGGTTAAGTCGTCGCCCATGATGGCGACGTCAGCCGCTTCGATCGCCACATCAGTCCCGCCCCAGCCCATGGCGACTCCGACATCGGCAACGGCCAACGCGGGTGCGTCGTTGATTCCGTCGCCGACCATCGCCACCGGGCCCTGCGCCTGGAGTCGTTCGATGACGGCGGCTTTGTCGGTGGGGAGCAGACCCGCGTGGATCTCGTCGATACCGGCGGCAGCACCGATCGCTTCTGCCGTGCCGGCGTTATCACCGGTCAACATCGCCATCCGCAGACCGAGCTTGTGCATCGCATCGATGACGGTCGGTGTCTCCGGTCTGATCTCGTCACGAACGTCGATCGCTCCGACGACCACCTCGTCCGATTCGACGACGACGACAGTGCCACCGTCAGCTTGGAACAGGTCGATGTCCGCAGCAAGGCCACCCGGGTCGACGTAGCCAGGTTTGCCGACCCTCACGTGCCGACCGGCGACGATTCCTGTGATGCCCTGACCGGCGATGGTCTGCACATCGGCCGCCTCAGGAGGGGCGGGCGCCGCTGCGAGTATCGCCGAGGCAAGCGGGTGGTCACTGTGTGCCTCGAGCGCAGCAGCCAAGCGCAACACCTCGTCACGGGTGTGCCCGACAGCGACAGCGATAGCGATGACCGATGGGCGGTTGCGCGTCAGCGTTCCGGTCTTGTCGAGCGCGACAACACGAACGGAGGCCAGTGCCTCCAATGCGGCACCACCCTTGATGACGATCCCAGCGTTCGTCGCCGCCCCGATCGCCGCGAACACAGTGACCGGGACAGCGATCGCAAACGCGCAAGGCGACGCGGCAACGAGCACGACAAGCGCCCGATTGATCCACAGGCTGGGGTCTCCGAGCAGCGATCCCAGAACAGCGATCGCGACGGCGACGATCAGGATGCCCGGCACGAGTGGACGAGCGATCCGGTCGGCGAGACGCTGCGAGCGGCCCTTGCGGTCCTGCGCGTCTTCAACCGCACGCACGATCCTGGCGAGGGTGCTGTCAGATGACGCGGCCGTCACTTCAATGTCGAGAAGACCGCCACCATTGACACCACCGGCGATCACGGCCGCACCCGGAGCGACTTCGATCGGAATCGATTCGCCCGTTACCGCCGACATGTCCAACGACGACGCTCCGACGCGCACGAGACCATCGGTCGGAATCCGCTCGCCCGTGCGTACCACCATGACGTCGCCCACGCCGACCTCGGCGGTCGCTACTTCCACGAGCGCACCGTCGCGGCGCAGCGTCGTTGTCTCCGGGACGAGGCTGAGGACCGCGCGCAGCCCTCGACGTGACTTTGTGATCGCCCACTCTTCGAGTGCCTCGGAGATAGCGAACAGGAAGGCCAACGCTGCCGCTTCACCGAACTCGCCCAACACAACCGCGCCGACCGCTGCGATCGTCATCAACAAACCGACACCCAACCGGCCCTGCAACAAGCCACGGACGGCGCTGGGTGCGAACGTAGCGCCACCGACCACGATCGCGGCGATGTACAAACCATCAGCAATCCCGGGAAGGTCTGCGCGACCCACCACGACACCGGCGAGCCACAGCACCGCAGCGGCGACCGCAGCGATCGTGCGCCACCGTTCCCTCCATCCCCCTTCATCGTCGAGGTGGTCGCCGCCAGGGGTGATCTCGCAACAAGAGTCAGCCATTGCGCGCCTCCGTCCGTGGCGCCATCGACGGATTGGAGCGCAGCGTCACAATGTGGACGGCCATCAGCTCCGCTCTTGCTCCGCGCGAAAGTTTGGACAGAGGTCCACCAACTCGCCGGCACATCCGAGCAGCGCCTCGGCCGCTTGGATGACCGCAACTACCTCGGGTTGCGCGATTCGGTACCACACGGCTCGTCCCGCCGGACGGTCGGCAACCAAGCCACACTCCTTTAGACACGCAAGGTGCCCGGAGAGATTGCCTTGCGAGCCGCCGAGTCGACCCTGAAGATCCGTGACGCGGAGCTCGCCAGCAGCAAGCGCAACCAAGATTCCGAGACGCGTGGCGTCCCCGAACCCCCTGAACAGCTTGGCGACTACGAGTATGTCCGTGGCCAACGCAGTGGGCACAGTCAGCCTCCTATCTACAGCTAGTTCAAACCGGACGGGCCGGAGCGATCAAATCGCTC
>JAYTZE010000688.1:0-1231 GCA_043742385.1 Ilumatobacteraceae bacterium | reverse complement strand
GGCTTTGCCGCGAGATACGACTGGCCGCACCTCAGGCGGACCTGTTGATCGTCGACGACGCCAGCCCGGACGGCACCGCCGATCTGGCCGAGAAACTGAACGCCACCCTTGGTCACATCGGCGTCATGCGCCGATCAGGCAAGGCCGGGCTCGGAGCGGCGTATCGGACCGGCTTGCGAACTGCGATTGATCGGGGTGCCGAGATCTGCGTGCAGATGGATGCGGATCTGTCCCATGATCCGGCGGTTCTGCCGGCGCTGATCGCCAACGCCGAGAATGGCGCCGACCTGGCGATAGGCAGCCGGTACGTGCCGGGTGGCCTTACCGAGAATTGGCCGTGGAGGCGCCGGTGGCTGTCACGGTGGGGGAACCGATATGCCGCCGGCGTGTTGGGCTTGGCCATCAACGATGCGACAGCCGGGTACCGCGCTTACCGCGCCGATGCGTTGGAGCGGATGGAATTCGACACCGTGACTGCGGAGGGATACGGCTTTCAGGTGGAGATGACCTACCGACTGGTGCGCATCGGCGGCAAGGTCGTCGAGTTCCCGATCACGTTCCGTGATCGCACAGCGGGTGTTTCGAAGATGTCGGGCGGGATCGTGCGCGAGGCGGTCGTGATCGTCATCAAGCTGTGGGTCGCTGATTTCGGTGGTCGCCGCCGGCGCAGGGCGCAGGGCGGCTGACTCGGTCTTCGAACGTGTGTTCCTGTGGCACAATGCCGGTATGAGGAATTGGGTCGTCGGAGGGGCCTTGATCCCTCGCATTGGCGGCGTCGATCTGGATGGTTTGGTGTTGGTCGGCAACCGACGGCGGGATCGAACGCTCGAATGGACGCCGCCTGGTGGCGTGATCGACCGCGGCGAGTCGATCCGAGAAGGCCTCGCCCGCGAGGTCTTCGAAGAAACCGGACTCACGGTCGCGGGCTGGGCCGATCTTCGATATTCGGTCATCGTCGAGGCACCGCAGCTCGGTTGGCGGCTTCGTGTCGAGGCGTGGGAGACGGCGGATGTACTCGGTGACGTCGTGCTCGCCGATCCAGACGGGATCGTCGAAGAGGTGCGCACGGTCGCCACCGCCGAGGCGTCGGCACTCCTGGCAACCAGCCCGCAGTGGGTGCACGTACCCGTCGGGCACTGGCTGACAGGTTCGCTCGAGCCGGCAGGATCGTTCCACTTCCGAGTAATCGGCACTGATCGCACGACTTCGCGGGTCGAACGCATCGCATGAG
>JAYTZE010000687.1:0-1231 GCA_043742385.1 Ilumatobacteraceae bacterium | reverse complement strand
CGACATCGCCCTGCTGGTGATCAGACGCAACTGACCTGCAATTACTGCTCTCGATCGGTAGTTGACGCCGCTGGCCGACGAGCTTGCTTGGCGACGATCATGGCGGCAAAAGCCAACACCACGAGCCCGATCACGGATGTCCAGCCGTTCCGCGCACGCTTACGCCGAGCGTGAGCCAGCGGCGGCAGGTCTTCGATCCGGGCTCGAGCCCCGTCGACGAGATCCGACAAGGTGCTGGCGCTGGATTCAACGGCATTCTTCAGGGCATTCGACATCTTGACTCACTTTCGAACTGTTGCTGCCGCGCCGCATTTGAATCGACGCGGCAGCTCAGGAGCCGACGGTGTACCCGGTTGCTAGGTGCTCTAATCGTCGCCGTTCGATTTTTCGCAGACTTGGTGTTGCGTGGCGAGAACTAGGCCTCCGAGGCCCGCTTCGTCAACGTCACGCCCTCGTTGGTGAATTCGTAGCGGTCGACGACCGAGCGCAAGATGTTGGCGGCCAGCTCATCGGGCTGCACATCGACCGGCCCGGATTCCAGGGTGAGACCGGCAATCAGCTGATGTCCATCGAGCCGAAACGTGGTGCGAACCCGGTCGCCGACGTGGCGCTCGGCAAGCAGCGAGAAGACCTCGTCGAGCGCGAGCCGCAGATCATCGATCTCGTCGACGGTGAACCCGGCTTCAGCACCCAAGGATGCAGCGATCATTCGCACCGTTGACGCGAACTTGGTTCGGAGAGGCACGATCACGTCAAAGTGATCGTCGTCAACCGCTGTCGGCGTGGGTTCGCTGGTCATTGTGCTGAACATTATCCCTCGTCGACGTGCTCGGCGTTGGTTGGGCGGCGAGTCGCTTCATCCGACGTCAACTCCCCACGCCGTTTGGCAAGTAGATCAGTCGGGTATTCCCCTCACATGCTGATCGCCGCCCAACCCGTCACGGTTGCGCTGGTGAATGATTATGAGATCATCGTGCAAGGTTTGGCGGCGATGCTCGCGCCGTTCTCGGAACGAGTCCGAGTCGTCGAGATCAAGGTCCGAGCCGAGCCGCAAGGGCGTGCCGATGTGGCGCTGTTCGACACATTTGCCGGGCGGCGTCATGCAATCGACCGGGCACGCGCCATGGTTCGCGAAGGACACGTCGAGCATGTCCTCCTGTACACGTGGGATGCTGCTCCCGAGTTCCTGGCGCTGGCCGATGAGGCCGGAGTTTCCGGCGTGGCGCTCAAA
>JAYTZE010000686.1:0-1231 GCA_043742385.1 Ilumatobacteraceae bacterium | reverse complement strand
AAGCTGGTCGATTGCAGGAAGGAGACGCCGCCGCCGAAGAGATTGATGATGAATGAGAAGAGGTAGAACACCATCAGACCCATCGTGGCCGTGATGATGATCTTGCGGAACTTGTCGGTGACCTTGATGATCTTGGTCCGGTACAGCACCAACATCACCGCGAAGACACCAAGGGTGGCGCCGACGGCCTGCAGCACGATGCCGTTCTGGTAAGCCTCGTAGGCCTTGGAGATGACACCAAGGAAGAAGCCCTCGCCGACGGCGTAGACCGGCGCAAGAAACTTCGCCCACATCGGTCGGAAGTACATAGCGATCGCACAGGCGAACCCGACCAGCACCCCGCCCAATGCCAAAGCCGGGAAACCGCCTACCTCGCCGCCGGAGTTGTCGGGGCCCATCTGCCAGCCGACGACTGCAGTGGCGAGCAGTATGACCATCAACACGCCGCTGGCGCTGATGGTGCCGCTCACGGTCATGACCTGCGAATTCCATCCACTGACAGGACCATCGGTGATGGGTGTAGCGCGAGTGGTTGGATCGGGTGCGCCCCAACCTGGATCCTTCGCAGCCTTGTTCCAGATGCGGTCGTTGAGTATTGGGTTTGACATGCACGCCTCCTTGGGCGAACGAGTAACAGTTCGCACGTTACAGCCGCCTGCGACACTTTTGGGTTCGAGCCAGATGGGATCGCGGTTAGATCAGGTCGTGGGCGCTCGCCCCATCCCACAGTTCGATGTCGGGTGCACAGGTCAGTAGTCCGTTGCATGCCGTGGCCATCTCGACCATCACCTCGCTGTCGAAGTGGGTGCGTTGGGCGGCCGTGGAATCCCACTTGTGGATGATCAGGTAACGGCCCGGTTGCGTGACCGAGGCGCACAGGTCGACGTTGCGACAACCCGGCTGCATTCGAGTCAGCACCACGTACTTCGCCAGCACCGCCATCAGCGAGCCGGCATCGGCGGCATCGAACCGCATCGTCACGATCGCCAGTTCGACTGGGCCGGCACCGGACGAAATAGCGTCCGACGGGCGTGCCATGCCCGCGAACGATACACGGTACGTCTGTATCAGAATCCTTGATGCGGGGTGATTTGACAACCAGGGGTGGGAGGTGCTTGACCACGTGGGTATCGTGAGGCATCTGCCGCTCGGGTTACCGGGAGGTGAACAAACTCACCGTTCGAGGAGCATTCGTGGCGAAAGATCGAGTAGAGCGCGACGAAGAAGACCT
>JAYTZE010000685.1:0-10907 GCA_043742385.1 Ilumatobacteraceae bacterium | reverse complement strand
CTTGGCCGACGGCCAACAGCTCGATGTCGCCGTACACGGTGGGTTCGTGCAGGTCGGCGGCAACAAGGTCAGCATCCTCAGCGATATCGCCGAGCTGGGCGACGACATCGATCGCGCCCGGGCCACTTCCGCCATGGAGCGTGCCGAGGCAACGCTGCGTCACGAGCACGATGCCGACGCAGTCGCGGCCCTGAGTCGGGCCCACGCCCGCCTCAACGCCTCCGGTGGGCTCAACACCGCTGCGCACTGATCTGGGCCGCTTCTGGTGTGGCGCCGGGCCTAGCATCGATGCATGGCCACTTCGTTTCCGTTCACCTCGGCGTTGATCACCGGCGCGTCGAGCGGGATCGGCGAAGCGATGGTGCAGCTTCTCGGTGAGGCTGGTATTCCCCAAGTGATCGTCGCCCGGCGCGTCGATCGTCTGAAGGAGTTGGCCGACCGGTATCACGACGTCGAGGTGATGGCTGCAGACCTCACCACGGCCAAGGGGGTCGCCACGGTTGTGCGTCGAATCACCGATGCCGACCGTCCAATCGCTCTTGTGGTCAATAATGCCGGGTTTGGTACGTCGGGCGAGTTTCACACCCTCGATCCCGATCGGCTCAACGATGAGGTCGCCCTGAATGTCGGCGCGCTGACACGTATCAGCCGGGCCGCGCTCGGAGTGATGGTGCCGCGCGGCAGCGGCTTCCTGCTCAATGTCAGCAGTGTGGCCAGCTTTCAGCCGGCACCCAAGCTGGCCGTCTATGCGGCCACCAAGGCCTATGTGACCTCATTGACCGAGAGCCTTCACGAAGAGGTGCGCGGCACCGGCGTCCACGTCACTGCGCTGTGCCCGGGGCTGACTCGAACCGAGTTCCAAAGTGTCAGCAACTCAGACTCGTACACCGAGCAGTACCCATCGCTGGCGTGGCTGACGGCCAACGATGTCGCCGAGGCGGGCCTGCGCGATGTCGCCAAAGGCCGGGCGTTGTCGATCCCCGGTGCGCTGTACAAGGCGATGGCGGCGGCGTCGGGTGTGGCACCGCGAGGATTGGCGCGACGTATTTCGAGCCTGGTTCAGCGCGATTGAGGTCGCGGGTCAGCCGTAGTCGACTGCGGCAAACGAGGAGAGTTTGTCGATGCGGTGTCGGGCGTCGATCATGCGCACCGTGCCGCTCTTGGAACGCATCACCAAGCTCTGCGTGCGCGCACCACCGTGCTCGTAGCGCACACCGCGCAGCAACTCGCCGTCGGTGATACCCGTGGCTGCGAAGAAGCAATTGTCGCCCTTGACGAGATCGTCAGTGGTCAGGACCTGGGAGAGGTCGTAGCCCAAGTCGATCGCCGCCTGGCGCTCGGCCTCGTCGCGCGGGGCGAGCAGGCCTTGGATTTCGCCGCCCATGCACTTCAGCGCAGCGGCGGCGGTGACACCCTCGGGCGTTCCGCCGGTGCCGAGCAACACGTCGACGCCCGCGTCGGTCCACCCGGTTGCGATCGCACCAAAGATGTCGCCGTCGGTGATGAGCTTGACGCGTGCTCCGCTGGCGCGAACTTCGGCAATCAGACTGGTGTGGCGCTCGCGGTCGAGGATGACCACCGTGAGGTCACGAACGGATTCTCCCTTGGCCTTGGCGATCCATCGCAAGTTCTGAGTCGGCGTTGCGGTGATGTCGATCGAACCTGCGGCCTCGGGGCCTACGGCAATCTTGTGCATGTACACGCAGGGTCCTGGGTCGAACATTGTGCCGCGTTCGCTGACGGCGATGACCGCGATGGCGTTAGCGCGGCCGTATGCGGTCAGCGTGGTGCCATCGATGGGGTCGACGGCGACATCGGTGAGCGGCGCGGTTCCGTCGCCGACCCGTTCGCCGTTGAAGAGCATGGGAGCTTCGTCTTTCTCACCTTCGCCGATGACGACAATGCCATCCATCGGCACGGTGGAAAGAACTGTGCGCATGGCGTCGACAGCGGCCTTGTCGGCGCCGTTCTTGTCGCCACGCCCAACCCAGCGTGAAGCCGAGAGTGCAGCGGACTCGGTGACTCGCACCAACTCGAGTGCCAGGTTGCGATCCGGCTGTTGTGGAGATTGATTCGGGGCCATCGCCCATCCACCGTACCTCGTGGCGGCGGTGGACGGACGAAGCCCGTTGGATTACGTCTTGATGTGATGCTGTCGCCGGCTGCGTTTGACGTCGCGAAGTAGACGTGTGCGCTGGCTGACCTGGCGTAGGCGATCTTGGCGATCGTTGATCAGCTGTAGGGCGACGTAGGGGTGGTTTGTCCACATGGGAGTGACTCCTTGAGTGATGTTGGGGTGGGTTTGGATGACAATCGGGCGCGCGTGAGCATGCTCGATGGTTCGTGAGGGCAGGGTCCGCGACTCGAGATGTAGCGGTCGTCAGGCCGTGCGCATGCCGATGTCGCAGGGGTGCGCGACAACGTTGAACGCTGAATCGATACTGGTCAACAACATTGGGCACCTCCTTTCGTCTCGGTTCCGGCAAGAGTGCCAGATCGATCTACACCACGTCCAACGAATTAACGCGGGTACAGTCGATCGCCATGGCGATTGCTGTGGAGCGGTGCATCGTCTCGCGGGATCTGACCGAACCGAGACTGAGTCTCGATGGTCGATGCCTCGTGTACGCATTATCTGTTGCCGGGTCAGCGGCGCTGCTGATCGACGAGCTCGATGGCTCGCCCGTTCGTCAACTCAGCGCGTACCCGGCACCGCGACCAGGTCGTGGCTTCGGGGGTGGATGCTGGTGTTGGAGCGCCGACGATTCTGCAGTGATCTACGTCGCTGTTGACGGGAATCTGTGGCTGCAGCCGGTGCCGACCGGCAGTGTCCGCCAGTTGACGCAGCACGGTCCTGACCGAACTGCAGCTGCGCCTGCTGCAGTCGCCGACGGCAGCCGCGTTGTGTATGTCGTCGACGAATGCGAAGTGTGGGCAACTCGGCTCGACGACGGATCGAGCGAGCGACTCGACACGGGCACCGCGGACTTCATCTTCGATCCAGCCGCGACGTCCGACAGCACGGGTGTGGTGTGGCAGGCGTGGAACGTGCCCGACATGCCGTGGGATTCGTCACGAGTCCAACGGGCGTCGTTCGACCGAACTGGCTTCGACGAGTACGTGCCGAAGGCGAGCATTCAACAGATCCGCTTCATGCCCGATGGCAAGGGTGTGTGCCTGCGTGACGACAACGGCTGGCTCAATGTCTGGCTCGATGATGCACCGTTGGTCGACGAACCGTTCGAGCATGGCGGCCCGAGTTGGGGCATGGGCCAACGCTCATACGTCGTCTCACCCGATGGTCGACGGGTCGCCTTCAACCGCAACGAGCGTGGCTTCGGACGGTTGTGCGTCGTGGAAGTCGGCAGTCGCAGCATTCAGGATGTGGCCCGCGGCGTGCATGGTCAACTGTCGTGGCATGGAGGCCGGGTTGCAGCATTGCGATCCGGAGCGCGCACCCCGACCCAGGTGGTCGTCTACGACGATGTCACTTGGGAACGCACGGTCGCGGCAGTCGGCCCATTGAGCGGCTGGGAAGGTCTGCCGCTCGCCGAGCCCGACGTGGTCGAGATTGCGGCGACGGACGGCTGCACGCTGCACGCCCGTTTGTACCGCGCCGACACCTCGACCGATCGGCTGTTGTGTTGGCTGCACGGCGGCCCGACCGATCAGTGGCAGGTCACGTTCATGCCGCGTGTCGCGTACTGGCGCGCGCAGGGATGGAACGTGCTCGTGCCCGACCATCGTGGTTCGACAGGCCACGGTCGCGACTATCAGCAGGCACTGCGCGGCCGCTGGGGCGAGCTCGACATCAGCGACATCGTCGATGTGATCGGTCACGCCCACGCAAGTGGCTGGGGCTCACCCAGACGAACGGCAATCATCGGCTCGTCCGCTGGAGGCTTCACGACCCTTGGCGTGGTCGCTTCGAATCCCGAGTTGATCGCGGCCGCGATCGTGGCCTATCCGGTCACCGATCTATCTGACCTAGCCGAACGCAGTCATCGCTTCGAGCGGCACTACAGCGACTCGCTCGTGGGACCGCTGCCTGCTGCGGCGGCGTTGTACCGCGACAGGTCGCCGCTGAACTTTGCGAGTCGACTGGCGGCCACGCCACTGCTGGTCATGCACGGAGACAGTGATCCGGTGGTTCCGGTCGATCAGAGCCGCACCTTCGTCGAGCGTTGCCTGGCAGCGGGTAGTCGGGTTGAGTTCGTGGTGTACGAGGGGGAGGGGCACGGCTTTCGCAAGCCTGAGAATCAACTCGACGAGTATTGGCGAATGCAGCGCTTTCTCGCCTTGCACGTTCTTGGCGGATAGCGTCACCTGTCGTGACCGACGATTGGAACCCGAACGATCCCGACGCAACGCGGGTGCATTACGACCTCGCAAATTGGTCCTTTGAACAGATGGCGGAGCTCGCCGCAGCGCTTGCCGATGCCGAGATTCCTCATGCGTGGGACGACAACGAACTGATCGTGCCCGACTCGGCAGAGGAAGCGACCGACGACGTCGTCGCTCAGGTCGAGATGCGATTGGGAATGGCCACCGACGCCGAGAGTCCCGCCCGTGAACCAATTCCGTTGGCCGACGATGCCAGCTCCACCGAGTACGACCTGGCCGAGTGGGAGCAGGGTGAGCGCGAGTTGATCACGTCACACTTGGTCGCCAGAGGCCTGCCGTTCCGGTGGGAGGAAGATGTTCTGCTCGTTGGATCCGACGACGAAGAGTTGGTCGATTCCATCCTCGACGACGTCGAGAACGACGAGGGCATCGAGTTGCCAGACGACGACGAAGGCGTCGAGGCGGATCTGCTTCCGTTCGAGACGCTGACGACGTTCTTTCTTGCCGGCGATCGGCTACAGCGCAATCCACTCGACGCCGACGGTCTCGAGCAACTGCTTAGCGCCACCGACGTTGCCGATCCCGATCGTCCGCCGTATGGCGTCGACAAGAAACTATGGCTGCGTATGTGCGAACTCGCCGACAACCTCGCTGCGGCGCTCGTCGACGGTGACGAACCTGATGTGATCGAGACGCAAGCTGTCGCCGCCGAACTGCACGACCTGCTGCGACCGTACGTGTAGAGGAGCGACGTCGTGCTGTTGGCCGAGTTGGAGGTCTGGCATTCCCGTCCGGTTACTCCAACGCGCCGCGTGTCACTTGGACACCTGGTGTTGCCGGTCGACCCAACGCCGGGATTCGGTGGACTGCTGCTCGGCGCTGTGATCGCTGCTCATCTTCCCGACGTCGACGACGACCTGCTGCCCGACGTCCATCGCCTGCTCGATCAAGTCAGCCGCGGCGAGCGCGTCGTGCAGCCGCGATTGCTGCATCGATATCAAGTCGACCGTCATGGTCTTGCTGTCAGCGTGCACCGGCTGGAGGGCGAGGGCGACAGCGTGCGGTTCAGCCTCAACCCACAAGGCGCTCCGTTGGCGCAGGTGCTCGGAGCGATCTACGCCGTCGAACGTCTCAGTATTGACGCTCGCCGCGCGCTCAATCCCTCGTTGCACAAGTCCATGCGTTGGCGCGGAGCCATCGGCCCATCGTTCATTGCCAACCTGGCCGGCGCTGCCGGCACGATGCTGGCGACGATGGCCGATCCGAAGGCCTGGGCGCTCGAGTTGTTGGGTTTCCCGATGGGCACTGGAAAGGTCACCAAGAAGGAAGTGATGGCGCAATTCAGATCGAGACTGCGCGAGGTCCATCCCGACTACGGCGGCGACCATGGGGTGGCCGGTCACGAGATCGAACGTCTTGGCGAAGCGCGGCGGATCCTGCTGGCATGAACCTGCTCCTCTTTCCTGGCGCGGGCTCGACAAGCACTCACTCCAGCCTCGTAGCGATTGCCGAAGCCATTGCACCGATGCACTGCGTGCGTGCCGACTTCGCTTATCGCAAGGCGGGGCGCAAGGCGCCCGACCGCACGCCCGTGCTGTTGCAGACTGTGCGCGACGAGGCGGCGCCGTTGATCGCCGATGGGCTCGTACTCGGCGGACGGTCAATGGGAGGACGGATGTGCTCGATGGTCGTCGCCGATGCCGATGATCCGGTTCCGGCCAAAGGTCTGGTGTTGATCTCGTATCCGCTGCATCCGCCTGGCAAACCCGAGTCGCTGCGCACAGAGCATCTGCCGCGACTGACCGTGCCGTGCCTGTTCATCCACGGCACCCGCGATCCGTTCGGTGCACCGGCCGAGTTGCTCCAATGGACGGCGACCATCCCCGGTGACGTGACTCACCATTGGATCGAAGGGCGCGGCCACGACCTGAAAGGTTCCGACCCGATGATTGCGGCGACAGTCGCGGCGTGGATTTCAGCGCTCGGTTAGCGCATCTTGTGGATTGATCTGCTCGAGCTCGAGGTGGGCGGTTTCGGGGTACGCGACGTAGGCGATGACCGCTGCGAGCAGTTGCCCAAATGCCACAACCAGCATCGACTGCCCGTAGCTCCAACCGCGATGTACTAGGGCGCCGACCAGGAGCAGGCCAATACTGCTGCCGGCCAATGACAGCGCGGTGATGAAGCCATTGGCGCGGCCACGGTTTCCCGTCGGGAAGAGTTCGGTTCTGTAGACGGTGAAGGCCGGATACGCAGCCCCAGCGAGGAGGCCACCGACCAGCGCGAGCAGCCACATGGTCGTCCCACCGAAGGCAAATGTGCCGACGAGCAGCAACGTGGAAAGCGGCATGCAGATGGCCAGCACCGCCCTTCTACCGACCAGATCGGCGATTCGACCACCCACGATCAGCCCCAAGGAGGCCGGGGTCGCGGTGCAGATCGTGAACAGGGCAATTCCCCCGCCCGTGTAGCCACGTACATCGTCGAGGTATCTGTTTTGGTAGAACGATGCGGGCGCGACGAACAGGTTGGCCGATATAGCAACGAGTGCGATGATCGCGAATCGGCGGCGGTCGAGTCGCGGCGCGATGGCGTGACGCTGTTCGAATCGATGCGTCTCGGGCAGGTGCCGGGTCAAGCTGATCGCCGGCAAGAGCCAGATCAACGACAGCAGGTAGACGAGCCGCCAGCCCTCGCGACCGAGGTCGGCCAGTCGAAGTGCCAGCACGGCCACCGCAGCGCCGAGCCCTCCCGCCAGAGCCAGCACGCTGAGGGCATAGGCGCGACTGTTTCTCGGCATCTCTTCTGCCGCGACGACACCGATCAGTAGTGCCAGCGCCAACCCGACCGGTCGTCCGATCGCTTGTGTGCCGACCAGTACCCAGAAGTTGGGGGCAATCGCGCCGAGCACGCACCACAACGGCGCCACCCACGCAGTGACGATGATCATCTTGCGACGCCCGCGGCGGTCTGCCAGCAGCGCGAACGGAATAGCGATCACCACGCCGAGCCGCACTACAACCCCGCCGACACCCTGGGCGCGCTCGTCGATCCCGAATCCGTCTGCGGCAAAACTGGCGGTCTGTGTAAAGAGTGTGTTTGCGAAAGCCGCCGCCATCGACGCTGCGGCGAGCAGCCCGAGAACTGCGACATGGCGTTGAGTCAGAAGATCGGGAGGCGACCACCACGGTTTGGTTCCCTCGCGCGGTCGATGGCGCAACGTTCCACGCATGGGACGGGCGAACAGCCAACCGAACCACGGGATGACGAGCCGGTAGCGAATCGTTTCGTCGACGGTCGTGGCACCGTCGATGACCGTTCGCTGGTACGTCGTGAACGGGCCGTTGTGCTGGGCAAACGTGACCGAGTCGCCCTCGACCGATTCGAACTTCTCCTCGAGAAGGTCGTCACGGGGATTCATAGCGCGCTGCGCCTCTGGTGTGCCGGCCGGCCACGACTGGTGCAACGTCCGTTCGTGGCGGGACACGCCACGAGGCTACTGGCGGTCGACGCGCATCCGACCCCGGAAGGGCACAGGATGGGCCATACTTGTGGCCCATGGATTCCGACCGGATTGTCATTCGCCGCGCCGCGCCCCTGCGCGGAGAGGTCGTGGTTCCAGGCGCAAAGAACTCCGTACTCAAGTTGATGGCAGCAACACTGTTGGCCGATGGCGTGTACCGATTGTCGAACGTGCCGGCTATCGCCGACGTTGCGATCATGAGCGATCTCCTCGCGGCAATCGGAGTATCGACCTCGTTCGAGAGTGATGGCTCGATCACGATGACGAATCATGGAGCGATCACTCCTGTCGCTCCGTACGAGCTCGTTGAGCGCATCAGGGCCTCGATCAACGTGCTCGGCCCACTGCTCGGCCGCTGCGGTCGGGTGACGCTGTCGCTCCCAGGTGGCGACGACTTCGGTAGCCGGCCCATCGATATGCATCTCAAGGGCCTTGAAGCGATGGGTGCGAGCTTTGAGCTGCAACACGGTTATGTCGAGGCCACTGCCGATCGCCTGCGCGGAGCCGACATCACGCTCGAGTTTCCCAGTGTTGGCGCGACGGAAAACATTCTCACTGCCGCTGTGCACGCCAAGGGCACGACGGTCATCGACAACGCTGCGCGCGAGCCAGAGATCGCCGATCTATGCGCGATGTTGAGTTCGATGGGCGCCGAAATCGAGGGCATCGACTCGTCGACATTGGTCGTACACGGCGTCGAGCCAGGCTCGTTGCACGCCGCGGATCATGCTGTCGTCGCCGACAGGATCCAGGCCGCAACGTATCTCGCGGCCGTTGCGGTCAGCGGTGGTGAAGTGCTGCTGCGCGGTGCCCGCGCCGAGCACATGGAAATGCTGCTGCGGCGGTTTGCCGACATGGGTGTCACGATCACGTCGAGCGGCGATGGCCTGGCTGTGTGGGTGCACCAGCGACTGCGTTCGATCGATGTCGCCACGCTTCCGTACCCAGGCATCGCCACTGACTACAAGCCGCTCATCGTCACGATGTTGGCTGTCGCCGATGGCGTTGGCATCGTCACGGAAAATCTCTATCCGGGCCGGTTCCGGTATGTGGAGGAACTACAGCGTCTCGGTGCCGACATTCGCACCGACGGTCATCATGCGGTCGTGCGTGGCGTCGAACGGCTCAGCGGTGCGCCGGTGCGCGCGCCCGACATCCGAGCCGGGGCGGCGCTGGTGGTGGCCGGCCTCGCCGCGGAAGGCGAGACGATCGTCAGTGGTGTGCATCACGTCGACCGCGGCTACGACGATCTCGTCGGTCGGCTCGTCGGCATCGGCGCCGATATCGCACGGATCTAGGGCTTGGCCCTTCTACTGCTTGACTTTCGGTGACGGCCGAGCCTTCGAGCCTGTGGCCACCGGGTTCTGCTCCG
Organism: Ilumatobacteraceae bacterium; assembly: GCA_043742385.1. GTDB lineage: Bacteria > Actinomycetota > Acidimicrobiia > Acidimicrobiales > Ilumatobacteraceae > JAENVT01. The sequence goes on along the minus strand of JAYTZE010000685.1, from coordinate 1,668 downwards.
CCGCGCCGACTCGCTTGCGGGCCAGCATGAGCAGACCCACGATCACCGCAATCGGGCCGAGCACCAGCGCGATCTCGTCCCAGCCTCCCTGATGAGCAATCACAGCGTTGCTCCGTGCGATGAGGCACCGGCGGGAATGAGGAGTGACGAACGAAACGTTGTCATGAGTCGCAATCCTACGGTCGATCCTGCTTCAATGACAGACGGCCTCCACCGAAAGAACGTCGACACCATGCGTGCCCAAGTCGAAGAAACCATTGAAGTCATCCGCCCTGCGCTGCAGGCCGACGGCGGCGACATTGTGCTGCGCGACGTCAACGAGGAGACCGGAGTGATCTCCGTGACGCTGGTAGGTGCGTGCGGCACATGTCCCGCCAGCACGGGCACGCTGAAGGCCGGTATCGAACGCATCATGCGCGATCGCATCGATGGCGTGACAGAAGTCATCAACATCGACTAGATGGTAGGCCGCACCCGCCCCGTTGCCGAACTGTTCGGTGCCGCCTGCGATGGCGATCGCGCCGCCTTGGCTCGGCTGCTGTCGTTGGTCGAGCGCGGCGGTGACGAGGCCCGCGAGATCGCTCGCTTGGCGCATCCGCGAAGCGGAGGCGGCTACCTCGTCGGTCTCACAGGCGCTCCCGGTTCGGGCAAGAGCACGTTGACCAGCGCGACCATCGGCCACCTGCGCGCACAGGGCGAAGAGGTCGCCGTATTGGCTATCGATCCGTCGTCGCCGTTCACCGGCGGAGCAATTCTCGGCGACCGTGTTCGGATGCAGGATCACGCCACCGACCCCGGCGTGTTCATTCGCTCGATGGCTACGCGGGGCCATCTCGGCGGTCTGTCTCTTGCCACACCGGAGGCAGCGCGGCTGCTCGACGCGATTGGTCGGCCGTGGACATTGATCGAGACCGTCGGCGTTGGCCAGGTCGAGGTCGAGATCGCCGGCAAGGCCGATACCACGGTCGTGGTCGTCAATCCGGGCTGGGGCGATTCGGTGCAAGCAAACAAGGCCGGCCTGATGGAGATCGCCGACATCTTCGTGATCAACAAGGCCGATCGCAAAGGCGTGGCGGAAACGCGGCGAGACCTCGAGCAGATGCTGGAACTGTCGCAACTCGGCGACTGGCGCCCCCCGATCATCGCCACTGTCGCGTCGCAGGGCGAGGGTGTCGACGTGCTGTGGAAGACGATCGAGGAGCACCGCACCCACATCACGGCAAGCGGGGAACTGGGGCGACGCCGCCAACGTCGCCTCGGTGAGGAACTACGAGAAATCGTGGTCCGCCGGTTGGAGCAGCGGGCGCGGGAGATCTGTACGGGCGAGCGATGGGACGAGTTGCAACTCGGCGTGGCGCAGCGCACGCTGGACCCGTGGAGCGCGGCGGACGAGATGCTCGGCGGCATCGGCGCCTAGCCTCACCAACATGAGCGAACTCGTGCATGTGGAACGACGGGCCGACGGCGTCGCCGTGATCACCCTCGACAATCCGAAGGTCAACGCGCTGAAAGGTGAGTTGCTGGCCCAACTGCACTCGGTTGCGCTCGCGCTCACGGCCGATCCTCCGGGTGCCGTGGTCGTGACGGGTGGTGAACGAATCTTCGCGGCAGGCGCCGACATCTCCGAGTTCGGAGGGCCCGATGAGGCAGGCCCGATCACAGCCGGGT
>JAYTZE010000684.1:0-1232 GCA_043742385.1 Ilumatobacteraceae bacterium | reverse complement strand
GTAGTTCACAATGGTCACATGGCGATCAACATGCGGCAACCCGCCCTGCGGCCCCGACGGCACGGCGAGTGCATCAAACCAGTTGATCGTCGAGCGCTCGAGCGTGCCGGTTGGCGAACGATGATGGACTACCGCGAGAACCACGTTCGCGGGCGCGACGGCCGCCTGGTGGAGGTCGAGGCGGTCTGGATTGCCGAGGCCGAACGCTTCGACGGCGCGATGATAGTGGCCTCCGCGGTCGGATCCAGCGTCGAGGAAGCGTGGGCAGCACTACGCTCCGACATCGACGAGTCGCGTGTACATACGCTGTCGCGGATTCGCCTGCTCGAACGACGATCAGGAATACTTGGCTAGCTCCGACTGTTGTGATAGCAACAACAAAGGAGTCAGCTATGGCCGTTTCAACTGCCGCCGTCACCCGCCTCATCCCAGCCCAGCGCGCTGTCGAGGGCGAAGGCTTCGTTGTCCGTCGTCCGTTCCCCACCTCGGCGCTGTCGTACATCGACCCGTTCCTGCTCTTCGACCACATGGGCCCCGTCGAGTTCGGCCCTGGCGAGGGAGCCGGCACGCCGTGGCATCCGCATCGCGGCTTCGAGACCGTGACGTACGTGCTGGAAGGCGATCTCGAGCACCGCGACTCGCTGGGCAATCACGGCTACTTGCATGCAGGTGATACCCAGTGGATGACGGCCGCTTCGGGCGTGCTGCACAAGGAGGGTCCATCCGCTACGGCGCAACAGACCGGTAGCCGGACCCACGGCCTGCAGCTGTGGGTCAATCTGCCAGCGGCATTGAAGATGACAGCGCCGGCATACCAGGATCTCCGTGCCGATGAGAACGCGCGTGAGGAGCGACCGGGGGCCACGGTTCGGGTGATTGCCGGCGAGTTGTTCGGGTTGACCGGTCCTGGCCGCACTCGCACGCCGATCTCGTACGCCCATGTCACGCTCGACACCGACGCCGCAGTATCGACCGCGTTGCCCGCAGGCGACGTGGTGCTGGCCTACCCGATGACCGGCGGATTCCGGATCGGTGACACACAAGTGGACGAGGGCACTCTCGCCCTCATCGAGGGTGACGACCTGACCATCACCGGAGTCGCCTCACGCTCGGAAGTCATCGTGTTGACCGGTCGCCCGATTGGCGAGCCGGTCGCTCGCTACGGCCCCTTCGTGATGAACACCGACGACGAAGTGCGCCAAGCGTTCATTGACTTCGACCGTGGCCGCTTC
>JAYTZE010000683.1:0-1232 GCA_043742385.1 Ilumatobacteraceae bacterium | reverse complement strand
TGGTCATCCGGGGGGAATCAGCCGCCCTCGCCTCTCTTTGCAAAGGTCCTGGTCAGAGGCCAGTTTTGGACACGGTGGAGCTGGGGGGAATCGAACCCTCGTCCGTGTGACCGCGGCGCACCTGGTCAGCGGCCATCACTCCTGGTGAGGGTCCGATTTCGAGTGACCGTTGTTGACTTGGAGTGACCGCGGCTGACCGGTGTTTCCCGTCCTCTTTCCGTTCCGTCCGTCCTCGTTCCGTCCTCGATTCGGCGACCAACCCTCCGCCTTGGCGACGACCAGTCCCCCACAAACATTGCGACCATCCCCCCACAAGCCGCGCCGTGATGTGACAGGATGGTCGCGTGTCATCCCTTCCCTATATTCCGCGACGAGCCGAGCGGATGGTGCACGAGGCTGTAGCGGATACCCGGGTAGTTGCAGTCAACGGCGCCCGGCAGGTCGGCAAGAGCACCCTCGTGAAGGCAGTGCTCCGGTCGTATCCGGACTCGACCGCGCGGAGTCTTGATGTCGCGACGGAACGACAGGCGGCACTGAGCGACCCGACTCGGTTCGTACGTCACGACGGCCTGCTCGCCATCGACGAGGTGCAACGGGTGCCCGAGCTCGTGCTGTCGATCAAAGCTGCAGTCGACGCAGATCCACGGCCAGGACAGTTCCTGCTGACAGGTTCGGCGCGGTTGCTGGGTCTGCGCAACCTGCCCGATGCACTCGTGGGGCGGATGGAGACCATCGAGTTGTGGCCGTTCTCGCAGGGCGAGATCGACGGTCGTGATGAACGGTTCATCGATCGGGTCTTCGACGACGAATGGACAGCCGAGCTGCCCGGCCGACGTTCGCTTGCTGACGAACTGAGAGATGGATACATCGAGCGTGCTCTGCGAGGTGGCTTCCCCGAAGCATTGCGACGCACGGCCGGCCGGCGCGCGAAGTTCTTCGACGCCTACGTCGACGACCTCATCGACCGAGATGTGACCCAGTTGGCCGAGATCGAACGGCGGAGCGAACTTCGGCGGCTGTTGCGGCTGCTCGCCGGATCGATGGCGCAACCGTTGAACGTCGAACGGATCGCATCGGAGGTCGGCCTTCCGGCCACCACGACCGAGCGGTACATCTCGTTGCTCGAGGAAGTCTTCCTGATCAAGCGCGTGGACGGTTGGGCGTCGTCTGCCACAGGCCGGGCGGTGCGATTGCGCAAGGTCGTCTTCGTCGACACTGGGTTGGCCGCGAAC
>JAYTZE010000682.1:0-1233 GCA_043742385.1 Ilumatobacteraceae bacterium | reverse complement strand
CGCCGTTGACCACGGTGATCGGGATCGCGGCTGCCGTGACCCTGGCGATCGGCATCGCACTGGTCGTTCTGGTGATGATACGGACCCGTCGTGGCCAGGCATCAGCCTGGTGGGGTGCCGCCGCCGGGCTACTGGTCGGCATCGCCCTGTGCATACTGGCCCAGCAGTTCAGCATCGTTGCGTTCACGCCGGTCGCACTCGCAGTGTTCCTCGGTGGCGGCGCGGCCGCTGGTGCCGGAAGCACGGTGGCAGCAAGCACCGCCGGGGGAGGGGCCACCGCCGCCCGCATCCCTCCAGCGCCATCGCCGCCACCGACTGCCTCGCCACCGCCTTCGTCACCTTCGATGTCGCCCTCGTCACCGCCTTCGTCACCTTCGATGTCGCCCTCGTCGCCGAGTCCGCCAGTATCTCCGACCCACGCGTTCCCGCCACCGTCCGGGGCGGAACCAAGCGCGGTAGAGCCAAGCGGGGCCGAGCCCGAGGTCGACGCTGATCCGCCGCGACGCGCCTTTGCGCGGATCGAGTGTGACGACACACTGCTTGCCGAGACCGGTTTCGATCTCACCGTGGGGCTGTCGCCGACACAGGTCAGCGGCGTGGTCGGCCCTGAGTTGGTCCGTCCACCATCGAGTGTCGGAGACTACGAGCTGACGGTCCAGGTCGTTGCCGATGGCTTCGAACTGGCAGCCGGTGAACCGTGGCGAAAGACCATGCTGGTCTCGGCTGCGGCGCCCTATCCGCACGTGGTGTTTCATCTCGTCGCCCCAGCAGCTTCGGAGACCGATCTGCCGCAGGCGATCAATGTGCTGTACTCGGTCGACAGTCAGACGATGGGGCTCGGCGTCCGCTCGGTGCGAGTCGTCGCCAGCGTGGATGAACTCGATGTCAACGGTCCATCGCCGTCGCCGAGCGCGGCCGGCTCGCTCGGCGTGCCCACGGCTGACGACGCACCGGATCTCACGGTGCGCATCCTGCGCGGCAGCGACCCGGGGCGGCTGCTGTGGTCGTTCGAGTCGCCGCATGCCACGTTCGACGAAGGAGGGACGACGTCGATCGGTGACGACCCCGATGCCTTTGCACGCACTGTGATCTCGACCATCGCTGCTCACGAAGGCCTGGCGACGCTGGCACTCGGCCTCAATGGCATCGGGCTGACCATCGGCGCCAAGGTGCCCGACGAGATGTGGGCTGCACTGACGATGGTGAGCCAAGCCATCACACCCAGACGTCCGA
>JAYTZE010000681.1:0-5468 GCA_043742385.1 Ilumatobacteraceae bacterium | reverse complement strand
GACGGCGTCGACCACGGCCGACTGGACGGCAGGTGTCGAACCGATGGTGCCGCTCTCGCCGATGCCCTTGGCGCCGAGTGGATTGACGAATGTGGGTGTCGCCATGTGCACGATCTCGAAGCTCGGCAACTCGGCGGCGCTGATGAACGCGTAGTCGGCGAGGTTGGAGGTGATGGGGTTGCCGTCGCTGTCGTAGCGCACTTCCTCGAGTAGCGCCTGAGCCGTGCCCTGGGCGACCCCGCCGTGGATCTGTCCCTCCAGCAGCAGCGGGTTCAGCACGGTGCCGGCATCGTCGCAGGCGATGTGGCGAAGGTGACGAACCTGGCCGGTCTCGGTGTCGACCTCGACCACGGCGACGTGTGAACCGAACGGGAAGGTTGGGCTCGAGGCCTGGAAATAGGTTGCGGCTTCGAGGCCGTTCGCGAAGTCACTGTCGCTCTCGGCGGCGACCGACAACTCGGCCCACGACTTGCCGACAGCGGGGGTGCCCGCGACGTGGAAGGCCCCGTTGTCCTTGTCGAGGACGACATCGGCCTCGTTCGCTTCGAGCAGCTTGGCGGCCAATGTACGGGCACTCTCGACGAGCTCGCCCGACGCGGTCCACACTGCCGCGCCGCCTTGTTGCAGCGAGCGCGAGCCCATGGTGCCGACACCGTTGGGCACCAGATCGGTATCTCCCCACACGACGTCGATCTTGTCCATCGGGATGCCGGTTTGCTCGTGCGCCAGCATGCTCCACGACGTGATGTGACCCTGGCCGTGCGGAGATGTGCCCGTGTAGACGATTGCCCGGCCGTCGTCGAGTACCTCGATCTTGGCGTGCTCTCCAAAGGGATCGACGCCGCCGGTTATCTCGACGTACACGCTGACGCCGATACCGAGCTGCTTGCTGCTGCCGCTGGCTCGGCGGGCCGCCTGCTCGGCGCGCAACGCGGTGTAGTCGGCTGCGGCCAGTGCATTGTCGAGTGCGCCCTCGAAATCGCCGACGTCGTATGTCTGGCCGATCACGGTGGTGTGCGGCTCGGTGAACTTGGGGATCAGGTTCTTCCGGCGCACTTCGACCGGGTCCATCCCGAGCTCGGCGGCAAACATGTCCATCAGCCGCTCGACAGCAGCGGTTGCCTCTGGTCGCCCTGCGCCACGGTAGGCGGTGACGGGTGTGGTGTTGGTGACGACGCTGGTCGTACGGCATTCGATGTTGGGGATGTCGTACACCGCCGACGACATCGGGCGCGTCATGAACGGGGCAAGGATCGTGCCCAACTCCACCCATCCACCACAATCCTGAATGGCGTGCAGCCGATAGTGAGTGACCTTGCCATCACGATTGCCGCCCATGGTGACGTACTGGATCTGGGCGCGACCGTGACCGAGCGCCATCATCGATTCGCTGCGGGTCTCGCGCCAGCGCAGCGGGCGGCTGATCAGCTTGGAGAGCTGGCCGAGCAGGATCTCTTCGGGATAGCACGTGATCTTGGCCCCGAAACCGCCGCCGACGTCGGGCGTGATCACTCGCAGTTGCTCAGCTGTCACGCCGTTGCCGGCCATGAGTACATCGCGGGCGCCCTGGGCGCCCTGTGTGCTGAGCCATTGATACAGCCGAACGCTGCCATCCTCGACCGGCACCCAGGCGACCGCCGAGCCGCGCACCTCGAGCGGACATGGTGCTACGCGCTGGTTGACGAAGCGACCTGTGACGACAACGGGGCAATCGGCGAAGTACTCGTCGCCGGTGTTGTCGGGCATGCCCAACGCCGTGGTGTCGAACACCACGTTGCTGCCTGCCCCCTCGTAGATCAACGTGGCCGATGTCATCGCCGCTTCCGGGTCCACCAGCGCTGCAAGAACCTCGTACTCGACGACGACCTGTTCGATGGCATCCTCGCCCTGTTGGCGATCTTCGGTGACGACCACCGCCACGGGCTCGCCGACGAAGCGGACCTTGTCGATGGCCAGCCGTCCACGGGTGACCATTGGGTTGAACGTGGCCGGCTCTTCAACAAGGCCGAGATCGGCAGCCGTGTAGACACCGAGCACGCCTGGCATCGCCAACGCCGCTGAAGCGTCGATGCTGACGATTCGTCCGTGGGCCACCGAGGCGCGCACGTACGTCACATGGGCGGCGCCCGCGAGCAACGGCTCGTCGAGAAGATCGTCGACGTATATCCCGCCGCTGGTGAGGAACTTCGGGTCTTCCTTGCGAAGAACCCTGTTGCCGAGAATGCTGCCAGCCACGCGTGAACCCCCTGTGAGTCGTCGAATCTGAGTTGCCGAATCTGAGTTGCGTCGTTCGACGGCCGACACTAGACGGCACCGGCCAGATCCGTTGAGTGGCAGAAGTGCTACGGAGAAACGGCGGGAGTAACAGCGGCAGGCGCGACCGTTGTCGGGGTGGGCGCAACCACCACGGGAGCGACGGCGCGTACGGCGATAATCTGAGTGATTGCGTCGTACGGCCACCCCGTCGGCAGGGTCAGGGGAGCGTCGGGCATCGACAGCACCGAGATTCGCTGCTCACCGACGCCCACGAAGCCGACCTCTTGCCGGGCTGCCTCTTTGATGCCGTCGGGAGTCTGCAGGCGATTGACGTCTGCGGCCAGTTGCGCGTTGGCATTGCTGAGTACGGCCAGTTCGTTTTGCTTGCGGGCCAGATCGTCGCGCTGTTGCATCCAGCTCTTCACCGGAAGCACGAACAACGAGGCGATCAACGCGGCGGCGATCACGACGGCGACGAGCGCAAAGAACGCCCGTTTGCCGCGCCCCTTCACCAGCCGCTTGTCCTTGGCAATCGGTCGAGTGAACTCGGCGAATCGCGACTGGTCGGACTCGCGGTCGAGCGATGCCCGAGTTGCATCGCGCGGACGCTGAATGCAAGTGGTTCGATGCCCGTCGCTCACGATTCACATTCTCGCAGTTCTGATGCCGTATTCGGCGTCAATGCAGCTCAGCGCGACATCTCAGTGCGGCGCAAGCGCGGCTCGGCCGCGAAACGCAGCTGCCTCGCCGAGGCCCTGCTCGATGCGCAGCAACTGGTTGTACTTCGCAACGCGGTCACTGCGCGCCGGCGCGCCGGTCTTGATCTGACCGCAGTTGGTGGCGACGGCGAGATCGGCAATCGAGACGTCTTCGGTCTCGCCGCTGCGATGGCTCATCACACTGGTGTACGCGTGACGTGACGCCAGGTCGACCGTGTCGAGAGTTTCGCTCAGCGAGCCGATCTGGTTGACCTTGATCAGCACGCTGTTGGCCACCTTGCGGTCGATGCCCATCTGCAACCGAGTGGTGTTGGTGACGAACAGATCGTCGCCGACGAGTTGGATCTTCGAGCCGAGGGCCTGTGTGAGGGCGGCCCAGCCATCCCAATCGTCCTCGGCCATGCCATCTTCGAGGCTGACGATGGGATACAGCCCGGCCAGCCGATCCCAATACGCAGCCAGATCCGATGACGAGAGCACCTTGCCTTCGCCCCGCAGGTGGTAGTTGCCGTCGCGGTAGATCTCGCTGACAGCTGGGTCGAGTGCGATGGCGATCTCGTCGCCGGGTACGTAACCGGCCTTCTCGATGGCTTCGACAAGGATCTTGATCGCATCCTCGTTGGTCGAAAGGTTGGGGGCGAACCCGCCTTCGTCGCCGACAGCGGTCGACAGCCCTCGATCGTGCAGCACCTTCTTCAACGTGTGGTAGGTCTCGGTGCCCCATCGCAATGCCTCGGTGAAACTGGGCGCGCCAACCGGCATGACCATGAATTCCTGGAAGTCGATCGAGTTGTCGGCGTGAACGCCGCCATTGAGGACATTCATCATCGGCACTGGCAACACGTGGGCGTTTGGCCCGCCGACGTATCGGTACAGGGGCAGTTCCAGCTCGACGGCCGATGCTTTGGCGACTGCCAAGCTGGTGCCGAGGATGGCGTTGGCGCCGAGCCTGGCCTTGTTGTTGGTGCCGTCGAGGTTGCCGAGTTCGGTGTCGATCAGCCGTTGTTCGAGTGCATCGATGCCTTGCAGTGCGGTGGCGATCTCGCCGTTGACAAACCCGACGGCGGTACGCACACCCTTTCCGAGATAGCGCGAGCCGCCATCGCGGAGTTCGACCGCCTCGTGCTCGCCGGTGGATGCGCCCGACGGCACGGCCGCACGCCCGACGGCCCCGCTTTCCAGCTCGACCTCCACTTCGACGGTGGGGTTGCCACGGGAATCCAGGATCTCACGGCCGACGATGCTGACAATCTCACTCATACCGGGCGAAAGGGTAGCCGGTGCTGCGTCGCTTCAAGGTTGGGTCAGGGTGCGGGTTGAAGGCTCAAGCTCGAGGGGATCGTGCCGATGATGTGGACGTGGATGCGCAGCAGTGGCCCTCACCCTCAATGACACCCCCCTCGGTAGAACCGCTGGATTCCTGCGCGGAGTCAACGTCTCGTCCAGGTATCTACAGCTCGCTGAGCCTTCCGCCTTCGCTCGAACACCACGAGCCCGAACCGGTGCAGATGCCCATCGTGACGCGGGCCTACGAGCACACGGCGCACCCCGGGCCCGAACTCATCGGCACCAGTGCGACTCGCGTGCTCGCGGCCGCCGGATGGCTCGGTAGCGCTGTCGGCTACACGATTGCCGCAGTGGCGTTGTCGGAGTCGTACCGGCACATCACTGGCGACAACTGGCGCGCGGCAATCGACGAGATCCGTTGGTTGCTGCCCTTGGTGGTGTCGTCGTTCGGCATGGCGTACCTGGGGTGGGTGGTGTGGACGACATTGGCGGCGATCAACGGCCACCGTGTCGCACCGCTGGCGTCGTCGCCCTGGCTGCCGCCGTTTGCATATCTGGTTGGTCCAGCGCTGGCTGCCGCTGCATCGATCTACCAGCCGGAACGCAACGGCTGGTGGGTTGCCGGCGGCGTCGGCTGGGTGTGTCTCGGGCACGGCTTCGTACTGCTGTCGCTGCGCAGTTCGGCTCGACGAATCGGCGCTGACGCCGACGAGTTCACCAAGTTGTTGTGGTTCCCGCTGGCGTCGCTCGGCTACCGGTTGATCGCCACAGTTGTGTTGCCGGAGACAAGTTTCAACAACGCCACATGGTTCGCAGTGCTGGCTGCGATCGACGTGATCCTGATGATGTCGACGGCGCACGCTGTGTGGCGAGCGATGCACTCGTTCGATCAAGCGTGCGCTCGAGATCGCTACCGGTCAGTAGAGAACCAGCTGCCGGCGTTCATGGCGTCTGTCCACCGGTAGCACGGGTTACCCGTCCCGCTGTAAGTTCTCCCGCTTTACTTCGTCCCACAGGGCGTCGAGCACAGCGAGATCAGCGTCGATCATGGCGATACCGCGCTCGGCGGCCAGCAGCTCGACACCCTCGAACCGGTGCCGGAACTTGCGTGTGGCAGCGCGCAACGCAGCCTCGGGTTCGATATCGAGATGGCGAGCGACGTTGACGACTGCAAACAGCACGTCGCCGAGTTCGTCATCGATGCGC
>JAYTZE010000680.1:0-2756 GCA_043742385.1 Ilumatobacteraceae bacterium | reverse complement strand
GTCGCGCTGTGCGCCTGCATGTCGAGAAGCAGAGCCGGGCCGTCAGGCTCTATGAGCGCCTGGGGTTCTCGATCAGCGCCGACGTTGGCATGTATCTTGCGATGTCTCGCGGCCTCGCCAGCGGCTACTGACTAGCCGGCGATAATCGGCAGCAACGTCAACTCGGGTTCGTCGCTTTCCAATCGCTGCAGCCGGTACCGGTTCTCGAACAGCGCCACGAGCGCGCCATCGCCGCGAGTCAGGATGCGAATCCCGCCGATGCGACGCAGCCGCTCGCTGGACTGCTTGTCGGTCAGCCGGATCGCCTGGTACGGGGCCGACAGAATCTCGGTCGGAGCTCCGAACTCGCTGCCCAGCCGATAGGCGAACACCTCGAATTGCAGTTCGCCGACGGCGGCCAGGATCGTCTCGGAGTCTCCGAAGTCGGGGTCGCGCAACACCTGCACCACGCCCTCCTCGTCGAGCTGAGCAAGACCCTTGCGAAACTGCTTGAAGCGGCCATTGTCGAGCGGTCGGGCCTTGGCAAAGACTTCTGGCGAGAACCTCGGGATCGGTGGGAACTCGACGGCCAAACCTGCGTAGCCGGCGTCATACAGCGTGTCGCCCAATTGCACGCCGCTGGCGTTGACGAGGCCGACGACATCGCCGGGAAAGGCTTCATCAACCGTTTCCCGATCGGGTCCGAACGCTGTCGTCGCGTACTTGGTGGTGATGTCGCGACCAGTGCGGTGGTTGGTCACGCTCATGCCGCGCTCGAAGCGCCCGGAACAGATGCGGGCGAACGCGATGCGGTCGCGGTGCGATGGGTCCATGTTTGCCTGAACCTTGAAGACGAAAGCCGAGAATGGGCTTTGGAGCGGGCGCGGTTCGTCGTCTCGGTCGAGGCGTGGTGACGGTGACGGTGCCAGTTCGATAACGGCGTCGAGCAACAGCCGCACGCCGAAGTTGGTCAACGCAGATCCGACGAACACTGGCGTCGACTGTCCGGCCAGAAACGACGGCAGATCGACGTCGGCGCCGATGGCGTCGAGCAACGAACACTCGTCGAGCGCCGCCTTCCACGCCGAGCCGTACTCGATGCTGCCCGCTGCGCTGGCCACATCGAGATCGCTTGTCTCCTCAGCCGCCGCCGACGCGCCGCGGGCGGTTCTGGTGAACTTCGTGTAACGGCCGGTGCGCCGATCGATCAGTCCTTGGAACTCGTCGCCGTCGCCCACCGGCCAGGTCACGGGCGTCGGTCGAAGCTGAATCTGCTTCTCGATCTCGTCGAGCAGTTCGAACGGTTCCCGCCCGGGTCGGTCGTACTTGTTGAGGAAGGTGATCACCGGCAGATTCCGTGAGCGGCAGACCTGGAACAACTTCAACGTCTGGGCCTCGATGCCCTTCGCTGCATCAAGCACCATCACGACCGCGTCGACCGCCGACAGGACGCGGTAGGTGTCTTCGGAGAAGTCGCGGTGGCCCGGGGTGTCGAGCAGGTTCATGATGTGATCGCGATATGGGAACTGCATCACGGTCGAGCTGATCGAGATGCCGCGTTGCTGCTCGAGCTCCATCCAGTCGCTGCGCGCCGATCGCCGGCCTTGTCTGGCCTGCACGGCACCAGCTTCTTGCACCGCTCCCGAGTACAGCAGGAACTTCTCCGTCAGGGTCGTCTTGCCGGCGTCGGGGTGGCTGATGATCGCAAAGGTGCGACGGCGCTTGGCCTCGGCGATCTCGTTCATGGCCGTTCGAGGCTACCGGTGTGATGAGACGGCAGCGCTGGGCGATGGAGACCGGGGGTGAGACGGTACGACGAAGGAGTGCCGGCTCACGCGATGTTGCGCCAGGCGGCGAGGCGTGCCGCGCTGTCGTCGCCGGGCACTGGTAACTGGCACACCACACGCAATCCAGGCCACTCGCTTGGCGTCAGTTGTTGGTATTCGAAGACCAGATTGCCGGCACGAGGGTGGGCGTATCTGCGCAGTCGTGTTTGGAACTGGGCGACATCGAGTTGCGGCCACCACGCTGCGAACTCGGGGCTGCAAGCGACGAGTCGATCGATCAGGTCGACAACCCGAGCGTCGTCGCGAACAGCCGCGGTGCCGGCACGAAACTCGGCCATGATTCGGCGGGCCTGATCCGCCCAATCGGCGAGCAGTCGACGCGCATGGGGCTCGGCAAACACCACCCACAGCAGGTTGCGTTCGTGGTCGGCCAACCGGTCGATCATCGGGTACAGCAGCGACTGCGGTCGGTTCCATGCCAGGAAGTCCCAGCGCGGCCCCAGCACATACGCCGGTGCAGGCTCCATCGAGGTGATCAGCCGCACCAGCGCATCGGGGGCATGCTCGACATTCTCGATCGGCTCGAGCGGCGCACGCGTCGCCAATGCCAACAAGTGTTGACGCTCGGCATCGTCGAGGCGCAGGGCACGTGCCAGCGCGGACAGCACGTCGACCGAGGCATTGATCGGGCGGCCCTGTTCGAGCCAGGTGTACCAGGTCACCGACACGCCGGCGAGCATGGCGATCTCCTCGCGCCGTAGCCCCTTGGTGCGTCGAGCTCGGCCGACGGGCAGGCCCACGTCGGTGGGCGCCAGTGCATCGCGGCGAGCGCGCAGGAAGGCAGCCAGCTCGTCGCGTCGGGTCATTGGGCTATTCGATCACGCTGCGGGCGGCGGCGCGTAGTGGAATCGGTACCCGTCAACCGCTGAAGGCGCTGATCTGTACTTCAGGACGGTCTCCGAAGGGAGGTACGCATGGCAACGATCATCA
>JAYTZE010000679.1:0-2760 GCA_043742385.1 Ilumatobacteraceae bacterium | reverse complement strand
GTGTCATGATTGCGGCGCTCACGGCACCGTCACCGAGACAGCTTGACCGTAGAAGCCGAGCACGTCTTGCACCCTGACCAGGATCACCGTGCCGCTCACAAAGGCCGGTTGGATGATGGTGCGGCCACCGTTGTAGTTGACGGACGCACTGCCGACCAGAGTCCCGATGGGAATGTTCAGCCACACGCCAGGCGCTCCACTTGTCGAATACTGGACGGCTGCGACGCCCGCAGAACTGTGGGATGTGGCCGTGCCGGTGAATCGGCGGTAGGGGCCGGCGCCGACCAGCACAGGCGTTGTCGTCGTCGGCAGACCGACGGCCGGGCTCCATCTCAACAGCGAATCCTGCACCCGGACCCACAAGATGTCAGTCGGTGCAACCGCCGGGATAGCGATGGTGGCCGTTGCAACTTGACTTCCCGGAATGACTGCAATCGCAGTGCCAAGGCCTTCGGCGGCTGCGCTGAGACCGGTGCTGTACTCGAAACCGAGAACGGTTACGCCGATGCCGAAGGCATTGCCGGTGACAGTCAGTTCGCTGAGCACGGGCTCGTAGAACATCGTGCCGACCTGGGGCAGCGGCGAGACGATGTTGAGCGAGGTCGGCGCGGTGACCGTCTGGTCCCAGTTCCCGGCCTTGTCCTGGGCCCTGATGTAGATGCCGTGCAGGCCAGGGGTGAGGGTGCGCACCGAGGCCAGCGGGATTTCGGCGTAGACGTCCTCATTGGGACCCGGCCCGCCGAATGTGCCATCCACTGGAGCGAACAGGAAACCCGAGCCCTCGAGACCAACGGTGTCGATGAATCCCTCGACCTTTGCGACACCGGCGGTCGCATCGGTGACCGTGGCGAAGATACGCACGACTTCGAGGAAGTTCTGCACACCGTTATAGGCCAGCGTGCCGTCGTTGGGGCCGCTCGGGTCGGTCGATCCCGACAATGTGTCCGGATCGGTCCTGTCGACGATCAGCTCAGCTGGGCTGCAAACGCCGGCTGGAAGGGCCGGCAGTGTTGCGCCGTCGTTGCTCCACACTCCGCGAGTGTCACCTGCGGAGACGTTGACTATGTGCGTGCCTTCTGTCAGCACAGGGGTTAGAGCGCTGCCGATATCGGCTGCCGGGATTGTGCCCGACAGTTCGGCGATGGCTTGAGGGAGATTGACCACCAGCGGGTAGTTGCCCGCGCCAACCACCGGCTGAGACAGGTAGTTGGGGCAACTGTCCATCGTAGCGTTGCCGGCGAACACCTGATCGTTGCCGGTCAGGCTGGCATCGGCGGTCGCCGTGACGCTGACGTCGATGGTGCCGTTGGTGTAGGCCGGGTTGAGCTCGACCGGGCGCACGACCGGGCCGGCACGGTCGATGGTGAAGGCGATACCGGTGGGATCACCGAAGGTGGTGCCGCTGGTGAGCTGCACCCACAGGATGTGCGTACCGTTGGTCAAGTAGTCCAGCTCGCCGACCGGCACCGTGCCGGTGAGCGTGCCTACGCCCGACAGGTCGAGGGCGCCCAAGGGGTCGAGGGCGTTCGAGAGGAGCGATGTCAGCGGCTTGCCCGGCACGTCGATCGAGAAGGTGCCGCCCGTTGCGGAGGTGATGCCCGATGGCAGGGTGAATGTGCCTGCGAAGGTCAGGGCGACATTGCCGGCGGACTCTGCCGGGGTGATCGTGTTGATCTCGGGGGTTGGCCCGGCGACGGCTGCGAAGTGGCCGACGGCGGTGATGCTGTAGACGTGGGGCTCGATGCTGATGGTGGCGTTGCTGACCAGCGACTGCACGGGGCCGCCGTCGAAGCCAAACTCGGCTAGTGCGCCAAGCCCAATCGCGTTGACCGCCACCGAGTCGGTGATCATGCCAGGGGTCAGCGAGATCGCCTCGCTGAGGTCGTATGACACCGGTCCGGTGGTGCTGGTGCTGGTTACAGTCAGGTCGTAGGTGAACGACACCTGGCCGCCCACACCGGTCGTCGGCAACACATTGCTCTGGGCGACGGTCAGCGCCGGGCCGGTAAGGGCGTTGACGGCGTCAGTGCCGTCGGCGCTTGTCGCCAGGACCTGGTAAACGTGGACCCCACCGGCCAGGATCGGCTCGTCAATCGCCAGCCGGGCATCGAGCACGCCGTCGTAGGCCGGGTTCGGAATCTGCGACGAGACTACGTCCAACGTGGTAGGCGCAACCGCGAACTGGCTGGTCAAGGTGTACGACGTCGCCAGCAGTCCTGGGTTGGTCACGGTCAGGGTGTAGTCGTAGTCGAAGCCGCCCACAGCGGGGTTAGGTGTCAGGTTGGTCGTCGTCAACGTCAGCGCCGTCAAGGGCGATGAACCGGCGAATGTCAACGTTTCGGTCGTGCTGAACCCGGAGGGCTGCCACACGGTGAGGAATGTCATCGCCGGGGCGGCCGAGTTGGCGCCGGGTTGCATCATCTGGTCGCTGAGGGCGTAGCGGTAGGTCGCTTTGGCGTCGGTCGGCACTGTGACGATGGCGTCGACGGTCTGGCCGACATTCAAGGGCACGACCACATCCGACGAGCCATGCGCCAGCGGATTCGAGTCGCGCCCGACAATCTGCTGACGGGTGCCGGACAGCGCCATCGAGTGATCCGACAGGCCGAGGTTGGCGTAGCGGATCAGCACCTGGTGACCCGGCTGGGTGTCGATCACTTCTGTGTCGGGGTACGCCTTGCCGTTGATCAGGTGATAGGTCGGGTGGAACCCAGTCATGTCGAATTGCAGTGGGTCGATAGCCGACGCCAGGTTCGGGTC
>JAYTZE010000678.1:0-2760 GCA_043742385.1 Ilumatobacteraceae bacterium | reverse complement strand
TCGTGCTGTCCACGGTCGACGGTGAGGGCTGGCCGCAGGCGCGCTACCTGTTGGCGCGAGGTGCCGACGAACGTGGGTTCTCGTTCTTCACCAACTACGAATCGGCCAAGAGCGCTCAGATGTCTGCCGACCCGCGGGCGGCGATGTTGTTCACCTGGCTGCAGTTGCATCGTCAGGTACGGGTTGTCGGTGTCGTCGAGCGGTTGCCAGAAGCCGATAGCGATGAGTACTACGCATCGCGGCCCCGGGCGTCGCAGATCGGGGCGTGGTCGTCGCCGCAGTCCCAGGTGCTGCCGGATCGCTCGTCGCTGGAAGATCGCGTTGCCCAGTTCGAGCAGACCTTTGCCAACGTCGAGCACGTGCCGCGTCCCGCGTATTGGGGTGGGTGGCTGCTGCGGCCGGTGTCGTACGAGTTCTGGCAGGGCAGGCCGAGCCGGTTGCACGATCGTGTTCGCTATCGCCGCGGTGATCACGGCGGTTGGGTCATCGAGCGGTTGGCTCCGTAGTCCACTGGGTGGCCGCGTCGGCCAGGCCGTCGATCAGCGATGCCATGGGCGGCACCATGTCGGTGTGATCCCAGTCGGCCCAGATCGGACTCGTGCCCCGGATGCGCGGGGGCAGTTCGATCTGCACGCCCTGTTGCGTCGGAAGGTTCACGGGGTTGTCGGGATGCAGGCCGCGCAGTTCTCTCGGCATTCGATCGAGTTCGGTGACGATGTCATAGTCGGGCAGACGGGGCCGTAGGTGACCAGCAACGTGATCGGCAAGGTCACGGTTGCGCCCCCCGAGCAGCAGCGACGTGAAATGATCGCGGCGGCCGAACCCATGAATGGTGATGACGATGTCGACGTGGTCGATGAACGCTTTGAGTTGCGCCGACGAACGTGGGCCGACCTTGTGCGACGGGATGTGCCACTGCACGTCGGCCGGCTGCAACACGGCGTAGAAGCTGGCGCCGCTGCGTTCGGCGGCGAGGGAGGCGATGACATCGGTCTGCTCTTCGAGCGATCCACCGTGATAGGCCATGAATCCGATGCGATTGCGCAGTTCGCACACCTCTTGTACTCCGGTCATCGCCAGAAGTTCGGCGAACGAGTCGGTCACTTTGCCGGCTCTTTGCGTTGCATCGTGAAGGCGGTAACGACTGCGGCGACGATCACGGCCACACCGACCCACACGACGGCCGACTGATGGTCCTGCACAAAGTTCGCCAGCTTGTCGTTCCAGCTCGTCGCCCTGCCGACGACCTCCCCGCCGGTGCCATCGGTGATGCTGCTGTACCAATACCAGGTCAGGTACATTCCCGTCAGGATCAGCAGGATTCCGGCGACCTGCTCGAACCAGACCATGCCACGGCGCAGGATGCGGAGCAGCGCCGTGTTGGCGAGCGCCAGTGTCACTGTGAGTCCTGTGACGACCAGCGCCATGCCGATCCCGTAGAGGGCGATCGCGGCGATTCCGGTCGTCAGTCCTTTGGTGCTGAAGCTGCCGAGCACGACACCCGTGAATGGGGCGATCGTGCAGCCGATCGAGGCCACGGCGTAGGCGAGGCCGAACACGTACATCGATCGCACGCTGCGATCACGCTTGCCGACATCGAGTTTGGGTGTTGTGTAGGGCAGGCGGTAGCCGAACAGCATGGCGACGCCGAGCACGACCAGGGACACGCCGATCACGAGCGCTGGCCATTGAGCCTTCTCGACCAGCCAATTGGTCGACAGCTTGGTGACCGCACCGATGACCACGAAAATGCTCATGAACCCGGCCGACACTGCGGCGCTGACTTTCAAGGCGCGCGGCACCGAGGCCCGCTCCGCGCCCGGGCGTAGGTTCTCCATGCCCAGGAAGTACACAAGATACGTCGGCAACAGCACGAAGCCGCAGGGGTTGATCGCCGCCAGCAGACCAGCGGTGAACGAGGTTGCCAGACGTCCATCGAGCGCGATCACAGCAACTTCGTCCTGATCAGTTCTTCGAGCCGGTCTGCGGTCAGTTCGCCCGTCTGTTCGACGATGGTGCCTTGGGCGTCGATGAACAAGGTCTGCGGTGACGTGGCGATCCCGACCGCTGTTGTCAGTTCGCCGTTCGGGTCGTACAGCAGCTCGTATTGCACGCCTCGGTCACGAGCGAACGCCTCCTCGTTCGCTGACGGCGGCAGTGTGTCGACGCCGACGAAGCGCACTTGGTCGCCGAACTGGGCGTGCATCGCCGCGAAGGCCGGCAGTTCGCGCTTGCACGGGGCGCAAGTTGAGTACCAGAAGTTGACGATCAGCGGGCGCCCGATCAGGTCTGCCGTGGCGAAGGCGTCGCCTGCGAGGGTCTGGATGTCGACCTTCGGGAGGGTCCGGCCGGTCACGGCCGCGTTCGTACCGATCGTCGGGGAGAGGTCGTTGCTCGATGTCAAGGTGACGTTGTCATCGCCGGTTCGATTGGCGGCGACGACACCGAACGCGACCACGACAGCTGTCGCTACCGCCAACGAGCCAAACAGCAGCCGCTTGTTGACCGTCATGTGCTGAAGGCTATCCAGCGCCGAAGCACAGTCAGGGGGTCGCGCGAAGCGTTGCCCCCGACCGGCGATCTGTTAGGCAACCAGGTGCGGGGGGATGGGCACCTCGTCGATCACCAGCGCCGGGCGGGGGTTCTTGGGTGGACGGCCACGTGGTCGCTTGTTGAGCACGATCCGACCGTTTTCGATCAGCTCGCCACCCCACACACCCCATGGCTCGGCCCGCTCGATCGCTCCGTCGACGCAATCGG
>JAYTZE010000677.1:0-5486 GCA_043742385.1 Ilumatobacteraceae bacterium | reverse complement strand
GCCTTCGGGCACTGCGTGTAGACCGATGTCGTGGTGACGACGATGACCGTTGTCGGTGATTTGTTGTCGATGGAGAACGAGTGTCGAAGTTCTGCATCTCTGGAAAGTTCGGCCGTGCCGTTGACTCGCAACGTCACGCCAATGCCGGGGACCAGGAACAGCAGTGCAATCCGTGGATCGACCACAAGGTTGCGCAACGTGTCGAGGCGATTGTTGCCACGCCGATCGGGCAGCATCAACGTCCGTTCGTCGGTGACCCTGACGAATCCCGGCGGGTCGCCACGCGGCGAACAGTCCAGGCCTCCAGTACCCGACGTGGCCACAACGACGAAGGGCGCCGCATCGATGTATGCGCGATGCAGTTCGGTGAGGTGGTCGATCTCCTTCAGCACCGATGTCGGCACCGGCGCCTCGTACAACGCCTCCAACTCGGCCAGCGTTCGAACCATGGACATGTTCGAAGAGTACCGCCGGCCAAACGGCCGCAACTCAGTCGACCGGCGCCTGGATTCGAAAGCGATGGCCATCGGGATCCTGGATCACCATCACCTTGGTTCTCCAGTGGGTGTCGTGGAACGGACTGACAACCTCGACGCCGTCAGGCGCCACGTAGTCGGCGCCGGCACCGAGGTACACCTCAGTGGCCAGCGGATCCTCGATCGACTGCTCGGCAAGGAAGACGCTGGGCCCTCCGGCGGGATGACTCAACATGCCCGAGCCATGACCCGTGTCGAAGTCCAAGGTGAAGCCGAGGCGTTGCCAGAAGGCCACTGCGTTGCCCCAGTCGTGGGTCTCCACGTACAGATGGTCGAATCCGTTGGTGCTCATGGCATCAATGATCCACCTCGTGCGAGCGTGCCGCCAACACGCGGTCGTAGGCGGCGACCCGCTCGGTGTCCTCGTAGTCCTCCTGGTTCTGGATCTTGCCCCACCGGGTGGTGACGAACAGCACGGCACGATTGGCGTAGACGTCGCTGCCGTCCGGGCCCTTGATGCAGTGATGCACGCGGACCGCGGCGCGTGTGTTCCAAGGCGGGCCGTTGACCAAGATGTCGTCGAGGACCATCTGAATACCTTCACCGACATAGCGCTGCAGGAATGCCTCGATCTCCGCGCGCCCCCGATGGGTCGCGAATGCCTCACTATCGAGTTGAGTACGGCGGTGCTGATTGGCCCAGGTGTTGTCGCCCGGGAATGACAGCGTCGCATCGTCGGCGAACATCGACAGGGCGAGTCGGTAGTTGCCGGTGTTGGTCTGTCGTATCGCCCGGCGGATCATCCACCGTGCTGCAGCTTTGTACATCACACACCTCCTGGTCGGACAGAGAAGTCTCTAGATAGGGATAGGAGTCTTTCAGGCGCCGCGTGCCGTGCCCGCGAGGGATCGGGCGATGTACCGGTCGAAGTCGTACACATTTCGCTCGAAACAAGACAGGGGGCCGCGAGTCATCGTTGGCCGAACGCTGCGGAAGACACCTTCCACGATCGGTCGGTCCTCTGCGTTGACGACATTCAAGAGATCGACCAAGTTGGCGACAAAGGCGGCGGGGTCGGTCTGGTCGGCGAGAACCTCGGGCGCCACCGAGACATCCCAGCGGATGCGCACCCGATCGACTCCTAGCGGGCTGAGCTGCAGGTACCAGAGCCAATCGGGCTGCAGTTGCATGACATGCGTGGGAAACGCCGCACCGAGCACGATGGTGTGTCGCCAGTCGCCCGTCAGCGACGTGTTGGACGGGTGGGCAACGCCGGAGGCTGCATCCGCGTCGTGGCCGACCAGGTGGTACGCGAAGTGTTCGGTGCCGGCGTGCATCGTGGTCTGCAGAGTGTTGTCGCCATTCTTGGCGAAGCTGTTCTTGTGCACCTTGAACACGTGATACGCGTCCATGAAGTTCTCATACAGCAGCTTCCAGTTGGTGTCCCACACGTCGACCTGCTGATGCACCGGCACGTACGCGGCCATTTGATAGCGACCCACCACTTCGGTGAGCGCTGCCAGCCGCTGGCCGAGCGCGGCCGCGTTGGGATCCTGGGTGACGAACAGAAAGCCTTGCCACTCCTCGAGCCGCAACGAGCTAAGACGATGGTCGGCCGGATCGAATGCGTTGCCGTTGCTGTCGACTGTTCGGTTCATGTAGGGCGCGCCGATCAACTGCCCGTCGAGCCGGTACGTCCATGCGTGGTAGGGGCAGGTGATGCGCGCCTCATGACCGCAACCGCTGAGCAGCTCAGAACCGCGGTGAGCGCACACATTGTCGAGGGCGGAGATGGCACCGTCGTCGCCACGTAGCACGATGATCGAGCGGCGTCCGCCGGAGTGTGCTGAATCCGCAGCAGGAATCTCGGCGGTCAGGTAGTCGCCGCAACCCGGCAGGTCGGCCGTGCGGCCCACGCACATCCATTCACTGGAGAAGATTCGGCGATGCTCCTCGCTGAGCACCTCTGAAGATGTGTACGCAGCGGAGGGCAGCATGTGAGCTTCTTCGAATGGCAGCCGAGCATGATCCGCGAGCTCTGCCCAAACCGACTCAGCCCAGTTCGGCATCGAGCCCCTTGCCCTTTCTCCATGGCAGCGTCGACGTGGTGATGGTCCAGTTCGTGCCGTTCAGTTCCGCCACGCTGAATTCGCAGTCGAGCAACGCCTCCATCATCGGTCGATCGGTGACGTACTGGTCGAGCAACTCAGGTAGTCGTGCCAGACGCGGTATGGGAACAGCGCGGTCGCGCACCGACACGGCAACGTCGCCTGCCCGATACACCGACGCATCGCCGACGGGCGTGATACGGAGCGGTTCGCGACTGCCGGGCACGAGCCGCCATTCCTCGACGTAGGCGCCGCTGGGCGCCCGTTCGATCATCACCGTCGCGTCGTCGTTCCAGGTCAGTAGTCCCGGCTCGGGGAATGCTGACACTGGCTGAAAGTTCACCCCGTGCCCGCGGGTGTGCCACGAGGCTGTTGCCGACCGCACGCCATCTGTGCCAACGACAATCGGCGTGCATTCGGTGAATCCGCTGCTTGCGTCGCTGGAAGCGAGGGCGCGCAGTTCGTCGATCGTGCACTCGTGCAGGCCGGCCCGACTCGACATGTCGGGACGATCACCGGCAATGCGCACGTCGACCATCAACGACTCGGTCTGTAGCCACAGGACAATGCTGGTGTCATCGAGGGTTCCGTCGGCGAACTCGATCCACGCCCTCCTCCAGCACCCGAACAGCAGATCGGGGACAGTCGCGGTGACCATGGTCGTTATCGACGGTCTTGCAGGAAGCGAAAGCGATCCCGAACTTCGGCGACGCGTTCGGCGCTGATGTCGGCCAGCAGGATGCTCTCGGTTTGCGATGCGGTTGCCAGCACCTCGCCGAGCGGATCGATGATCCGCGAGTCGCCGCTGTAGGGCAGTCCATTCCCGGTGCCAACACGGTTGCATCCGATCACGTACGCCATGTTCTCGATCGCGCGGGCCTGCAGCAAGGCCTTCCACGGCAGCCGCCGAGCTTCGGGCCAGTTGGCCGGCACCAGATACACGTCGGTGTCGTCGGCCAACTGCCAGAACTCGTCGGCGAAGCGAAGGTCGTAGCAGACGAACAACGTGACGCGCAGCCCTTCGACGTCGACAGTGACGAACCGATCGCCGGCTCGGAAATGCTTGGTCTCGCCGCCATACGTAAACGGGTGAATCTTGCGGTAACGGTGTTGGGTGCCGTCGGGTGCGGCCAGCACGAGTGTGTTGTGCGGCCGCTGGTCGTCGGCGGGAGCGTCAGCGGCGATCTCTGGACAAGACCCGCCGACCCACACCCCGTGCATGCGGGCTTGCTCGGCCAGGAACTGTGACGAGGGTCCACCCTCAGGTTCGCCGAGGTCGTCGCGATCGGTGGCGAAGCCCGTCGAGAAGGTTTCGCTGAGCAGGATGAGTCGTGCGCCGGCTGCAGCGGCGACTGCAATCAGCGGCGCCAGATGGGCGAAGTTGGCGTCCCGATCGCACCACACGATGTCGTGTTGAATCGCGGCGACACGCATCGCCGCAGACTATCCGGTGGCAAGTTTGGCGAGGCGTTCGGCCGCTTCGTCGAGAACCTGGGGACGCTTGCAGAACGCGAACCGCACCAGGTGTCGTCCTTCGTGTCGATTGGCGTAGAACACCTCGTTGGGGATCGCGACCACTCCGCAACGGCCAGGTAGCGCGCGGCAGAAAGCCATGCCGTCGCCATCGGGTTGCACCGGGCGGATGTCGACCGTGACGAAGTACGTGCCGTGCGTCGGGTACACGTTGAAACCCGCAGCGTGCAGGCCAGGTAGGAGTCGATCGCGTTTCGACTGCATGTCGGCGGCAAACTCGGTGAAGAACGAGTCGGGCAGGCCGAGGCCGACGGCGATTGCCGGCTGGAAGGGCGCACCACTGACGTAGGTGAGGAATTGCTTGGCGGTTCGCGCTGCGGCCAGGAGTGCCGGTGGTGCACATATCCAGCCGATCTTCCAACCGGTGGTGTTGAAGGTCTTGCCGCCGCTGGAAATCACCAGCGTGCGATCGCGCATGCCGGGCAGCGTCGCCAGCGGCACGTGCTCGGCGTCGTCGAACACCAGGTGTTCGTAGACCTCGTCGGTGATCACGATCAGGTCATGCTCGATGGCGAGGTCGGCGATCAGCCGAAGTTCCTCCACGCTCAGGACGTGGCCGGTCGGGTTGTGCGGTGTGTTGATCAGCATCAGCTTGGTCTTCGGCGTGATCGCGGTGCGCAACTCGTCGGGATCGAAGCTGTAGGTCGGTGGTCGCAGCGTGACCGGTTTGGCCACGGCACCGGCCAAGGCGATGCACGCCTGGTAGCTGTCGTACATCGGCTCGAACAGCACGACCTCGTCGCCGGTGTCGAGCAGTCCCATCAACGCGCCGGCGAGTGCCTCGGTGGCCCCGGTCGTGACGAACACCTCCGAGTCGGGGTCGTACTGCAATCCGTAGAACCGTTGCTGATGGGCGGCGATGGCTTCGCGTAGCACGGCCATTCCAGGCCCCGGTGGGTACTGGTTGCCGCCGCTGTTGATCGCCGCGATCGCGGCATCGAGCACCTCTCGCGGCCCATCGGTATCGGGGAACCCTTGGCCGAGATTGACGCTTCCTGTTGCCATGGCAAGGGCGCTCATTTCGGCGAAGATCGTGGTGCCGAAGCCCTGCAGCTTGGCGGTGAGATAGGGAAGGCGCTGTGACGACACGCCCGAGAGCGTAGGCCCGCTAGGCGACGGTGATCGTGCCGCGCATCGAGCCGTGTATCTCGCAGTGGATCTGATAGGTCCCCGGTGCCGGGATCGTGAGTGGTGCAGTGCCACCACCCGCCACGGCGATGTCGAACGAACCCGCGTCGTCGGTGACCGTGTGACCCACGCCGTCGTTGTTGGTGATGGTGAACTCCGTTGCGGCTGTGACCGAGGCGGCCGAGAATCTGTTGCCCGAAATCGTCAGCCCGGGGGCGGGTGGCGTGCCGACCGCGCCTTC
>JAYTZE010000676.1:0-10955 GCA_043742385.1 Ilumatobacteraceae bacterium | reverse complement strand
TGCTGGCAACGGCACACGACATGGGGCGCGAGCATCGCATCATTTCTGCAGTCGGCCGCACGGTGGTCCCGGTGCCAGTCGCGCTCGGATTGTGTACGGATTGCGAGGTCAACGGTGCCCCGTTCTATGTGATGAGCTACGTCGACGGTGTCGTGCTGGACAGCCCCGAGCGTGCAGCCGAACTGCCGATTGCCTTGCGACCAGGGGTCAGCGAGCACCTCATCGATGTGCTGGCCGATCTGCACGCTGTCGACGTCGACGAAGTCGGGCTGGGTGATCTGGCCAAGCGCGGCGGGTACGTCGAACGACAGGTCAAGCGCTGGTCGACGCAGTGGGAGCAATCCAAGACGCGCGAACTCGCCGCGATCGAGGAGGTGGCAAAACGATTGCACGACCATCTCCCCGACCAGCACGGGGTATCGATCACCCATGGTGACTTCCGTTTCGGCAACTGCCTGACCGACGTGGAACGCGGCACCATCAACGCGGTGCTCGACTGGGAGCTGTGCACGCTCGGCGACCCGTTGGCCGATCTCGGTTACCTCGGTGTCTACTGGTACAACGGCGACCCTGCGGCGCTGCGCGCCAACGACCCGACTCCGGCCGGCGGTTTCATGGCCTACGCCGATCTCGTCGAACGCTACGCACGACGCACAGGACGCGACGTCAGCGGGATCGACTACTACATCGCCTTTGGGTGCTGGCGACTTGCGGTTATCAGCGAGGGGGTGTATTCACGTTATGTGAACGGCGCGATGGGTGATGGCGGAGAGCTCGACATCGAAACCTTCAAAGTGGCCACCGAGTCACTGTCCGAGCGGGCATGGGAAGCGATCAGACAGTGGGCATGACCAACGCGCTCGACGGATGGGGGCGTAGCGAGTTCACCGCCGACGGACGAAGTCGCACCGTGTTCCGCCGCGGCTCGGGTCCCGGGGTGATCGTCATCCACGAAGTTCCAGGAATTACGCCGAAGGTTGCTTCGTTCGCCAACGACTTGGTGTCTGTCGGATTCACCGTCGTCATGCCCTCGCTTGTGGGCACTCCGGGCAGGGCAGTGTCCGGCCCATACGGAGCGGCATCGATGTTGAAGGTGTGCGTCGCTCGCGAGTTCACCACGTGGGCGTTGCAACGAACCTCGCCCATCATCACCTGGTTGCGGGCCCTGGCAACAGATCTGCACGCGTCGGCTGGCGGCCCGGGCGTTGGCGCCGTCGGCATGTGCTTCAGTGGCGGGTTTGCCCTGGGGATGATGGTCGACGTGGTGATGGTGGCACCCGTGCTCAGCCAACCGTCGCTGCCGTTCGCCCTCGGCAAGCCCGCCAGGCACGCAGACCTCAACCTCTCGCCTGTCGATGCCCAGCGGGTGGCCGAACGCGCGGCCCTCGGGTGCGAGGTGCTGGGCTTGCGGTTCGATCAGGACAAGCTGGTCGGCACGCGCTTCGAGTCGCTGCGGGCGTTGCTCGGCGATGCGTTCATCGAGGTCGAGCTACCCAGTACGTCGAAGCGTGACCACTCGGTGCTCACCGAGCAGCGCGACGAGGCGTCGGTGCAGCGCGTCATCGAGTTCCTGCTGTCCAAACTGCAGCGCTAGTCGATGCCGAGGGCGTCGAGTGCGTATTGCCTCGCAGCTGCGTAGTCGGCCTTGCCGTTGGGGGCACGCGGCACCTCGCTGACGAACACGACCCGCTTTGGTGCCTTGTAGCGCGCCAATTGGGTCTTGACGTGAGCGATCACATCGGCCTCGGCAAGCAACGTGCCGTCGGTGGCCGCGATCGCAGTGACGGCTTGGCCGAATCGTTCATCAGCGACGCCGACGACCAGGCAGTCGAGAACGCCAGGGACACGCTTCACTGCTTCTTCGACCTCCTCGGGAAAGATCTTCTCGCCGCCAGAGTTGATGACTTGGCTGCCCCGACCGAGGAGGATCAACGTGCCGTCGGCCGCGACCTGAGCGAGGTCGCCAGGGAACGCATAGCGCACCCCGTCGATCGTGCGGAAGGTTCGCGCCGACTTGTCGGGATCCTTGAAGTAGCCCAACGGTACGAAACCGCCTGCGGCGACCATGCCGATCTCGTCGGAACCAGGCGCAACCTCGTGGCCATCCTCGGTGAAAACCTTGGTCGTCGGATTCTGTGTGAACTTGGCGGTTTCGGTCGACCCGCCGCGTGTACTCATCTGGTTGCCCATCGAGCCCTCCGTGGAACCGATGGCGTCGAACAGCACGACGTGTGGGATCCGTTCCAAAAGCTGCTCTTTGACTTCGGTTGTCCACATCACACCCGACGACAGGATCACCCCGATGCTCGACAGATCGTATGGCCGGCCGTTCGCGGCGGCCTCGTCGATCGCGGCGATGAGCGGTTTGGCGAAGGCATCGCCGACGATCACCAACGACGTCGCCCGGCGCGCATGCGCGGTGCGCAACACCTCGTGTGGATCAAGTGTGCGACTGGTCAGTGTGATGACCTCGCCACCGGTGAGGTGCGAGGCGAACGCACCGAGCCACAGCCCAGTGCCATGCATCAAGGGTGCGCACGGAATGGCGATCATCCGATTGCCCGCCTCGGTGATGGCCTGGACGAGCGGGGCGACCTCGTCTGCGCTGCGCGGCACCTGCTGGCCGAGGAACGGAAATCCGGAGTGCAGGAACAGGCCGACGTGCGATGCCATGTCGTACATGACACCCTTCGGCATGCCCGTCGTGCCGCCGGTGTACAGCATGTAGATGTCGTCCCCGCTGCGGACGACTCGCTCCATCGGCTCGTTGACCGCGAGCAGGTTGTCGTATGGCTGGGCACCATCGACCTGACCGGTGCCGCCGTCGTCGACCTCGATCAACAGCTTGAGTTTGGGAAGGCGGTCGACGACCTTTGCGACTCGATCACCGAGCGACGAGTGGAACACCAACGCCTCGGCGTCGGCGTTGTCGAGTAGATACCACAACTCGTCGTCGAGATAGCGGTAGTTGACGTTGATCGGCACGCCGCGGATCTTGAAACCGGCGTATTGGGCCTCGAGATACTCGTTGCCGTTGTACATGTACAACCCGATCTTGCTGTCGTGAACGAGGCCAGCTGCGCCGTATGCGGCGGCGAGTCGTGCCGCCCGCTCGTCGTACTGAGCCCAGGTCCGGACCGTGTCGCCGTGCACCACGGCGGTCGCATCGGGGATCGTGTCAGCAATCGACTCCCAGATCGTGGCGTAGTGCAACTCCATTCCGGCGAGCGTAGGTGATCAGTTGGATATGCAGAGACTGTCGAACGATGACGCCGGCGAGCCACCGCGGATCGGGGTGCACTCATCGGGAAAGTCATGAGACCACGTCGGATTGCAGGTAGCGGCGGTGCTGAGAAACTCGTCGAGCCGGG
Organism: Ilumatobacteraceae bacterium; assembly: GCA_043742385.1. GTDB lineage: Bacteria > Actinomycetota > Acidimicrobiia > Acidimicrobiales > Ilumatobacteraceae > JAENVT01. The sequence continues at coordinate 7,584 of JAYTZE010000676.1, read as the reverse complement.
GGAGCACGGCGTCGACGACATCGTGCAGTACGACCACCGACCACGGATGCCGACCAATGTCGCTGAGCGCTTGGTCGACCCAACCATCGGGGTCGCGCCAGTCGCCAGGCAACACGTTCCACAAGACGCAGGTGTACCCGAGCGAGCACAGGGTGGTGGCGCCGAATGGGCTCATCAGCCGGTCGTCGATCAGCCCGCCCGCGCCGTACGGTCGGAACAGGAGTCCGTCACCGCCGGCCTCGTCGACAGTGGCCTGCGTGCGCATTAGTTCGTCGGTGACCACTGTGTCGTCGGCGACGCCGAATTGGATGGCGTGACTCCATGTATGTCCACCCAACTGATGGCCCTCGGTGACGATTCGCCGTCCGAGTTCCTGACCCTCGGCGGTCACCAGCTTGTGGCCGATCGCGAAGAACGTGGCCGGCACCCTGTGTGTGGCGAGCAGATCGAGCACCGGCTCCGTGATGCCCGGCGTTGGGCCGTTGTCGAACGTGAGCGTGATGGTCGGTGTCGTCATTCGGGATGCTCGATCAGCCCACCGGGGTGTCGGGCGAATCGAACCGGGTCAGCACCATGCACTGGACCATCGACATCCCACGGCCAACCACCGAAGCCGGTTCGTCGGTAGTCGGCGAAGGCCTGCTCGATCTCGGCTTGGCTGTTCATAACGAACGGTCCATATTGGGCGACAGGTTCACCAATTGGCCGACCTTGCAACACGAGGCACTCGACGGCGGCGCCGCCAGCGCGCACTTCGACGGCGGAGTCGCTGCGAACCACGGCACCTGTCGATGCGGACAGTTGATGATCGCCGATCGAGAGGGTGTCGCCCTCGAAGAAGTACACGGTCCGAATCACGTCGGGATGGAACGTTGGCGGCATCGCCCACGACTCGCCGGCTCCGAGGCGTAGTACCCAGATCGCCACCTCGGCGTCGTCGTGCGACGCCCAAGAATTCGGCGGAGGCGACGCGGGTTTGGCATCGCCAAGGGTGCCGGCGACAACGGTGACGCTGCCACCTTCGAACTCGAGGACCGGGATGTCAGGGGCCCACAACATCGTGAAGTACGGCTCTACCATCTTGTCGGCCGCCGGAAGGTTGAGCCAGATCTGGAACAGTTCCGTGGGGTTGGGCTCGGCGGTATCGACCAGCGGGAACATTTCGCTGTGCACGACTCCGGCGCCGGCGGTGAGCCATTGCGTATCGCCGCGACCGAACCGCGCTGCGGCACCAAGCGAGTCGGAGTGGTCGATCAGTCCTTTGCGTACCAGGGTGACGGTTTCGAAGCCACGGTGTGGGTGCTGGGGGAACCCAGGTACTTCGGTGCCGTGATACATCCGCCATCCATCGCGAGGCTCGAAGTCGCTGCCGATCTCTCGGCCAGCGAGCGATGCCGGATCAGGTCCGAACTGCCCGTTGCCGACGGGGTAGAGGTCGAGGTGGTGGACGCAGAACAGGAACGGGTCGACCGTCGCCCACTGGAACCCCAGCGGAATCTCCTGCAGAACGGGATCATTCATGCCTCGAAGTTTACGGGCTACACCAGCGAGGCGATCACGTCGCCCAACTGTCGAAGAGAGCGGACCTCGAATGCTCCCCGGCAGTATGCCCGGTAGTCGTCCATCGCCGAATCGGTCGCCCCCCACTCCGCTTTCGCCTCGGGATTCAACCAGAACACGCGACGAGCTTGATCGGCGATGACTCGCAGCGCCTCCGCCCCATCGGGGCGATAGTTCGTGCGGGCGTCGCCGCAGATGATCACTGTCGATCGTGATGAAACGGCATCGGCGAGATGGTGCTCGACGAACCGCGTGAAGGCTCGGCCGTAGTCGCTGTGGCCGTCGTCGCCCAGCACGCCGCGTCGTTCGACGAAACGGTTGACGTGGATCTGGTGCTGTGCCGTTTCGAAGAGATCGGTCACCTCGGCGATGCCGTCGACGAACGCAAAGCTGCGGACCCTCCGCAGTTCGTCGTGCAGCGCGTGCACGAGTGTGAACGTGAACTGGGCGAATTCGGCCACCGATCCGCTGACGTCGCACAGCAGCACCAGGTCGGGGCGATGCGGGTGCCGACGCCGCATCACGACGTCAAGCGGCACTCCGCCTGCCTGTAGTGAGCGCCGAACGGTGCGGCGAGGATCAAGTCGACCGGTACTGCGTAGGCGGCGATGGCTGCTGATGCGCGCTGCCAGTTGTCGGGCGAGTGGTTGCACCACACGGCGAAGCTCGTTGAGCTCCAGCGATGAGAGTTGCAGCATGTCTCGGTCGGCGAGGGCCGTACCGATCTCGACGTCGGTGTGGCCCACACCTCCGGTTGTCATGCGCGCCGCGATCTCGGCAGCGAGGCGGCGACGGAATTGTTCGAGCATCTCCGTGAACTCGTTGCGCGCCAGCATCAACTCGAGCTCGGTCAGGCCACCCTCGCGACGTAGTTGTTGCATGGCGGCGCTGAGCATGCGCGACAAGTCGATGGCCCGCATGACCTTGTGGAGGTAGTAGCGCTCGCTGTGCTCGGCATCGTCGTCGAACCCGGCCAGCGCGTCGACCGCCTGCTGGGCGAGGAACGCGATCTGCGCGTCGTCGCCCTGCTGCATTGCGTGCAGCAAGGCGGCCGACAGTTCACCGGGACTGACGAGCGGTAACTCCTCCTGAAGGCTCGGAGCGTCGTCCCGCATGCCGATTGAACCGATGCCGGTGAACACGGTGCGAAAGGCACGATCGAACTCGCCTGTCGGGTCCGAATTCTTCACGAGCGTTGCCCGGAGTCCGGCCTTCACCGATTCCGGTTCTTCGAGCGGCAGATGTGTGAGCGCAGTGAAGGCATCGATCACTGCTCCTGTCGTCACGTCGATGCCGCGACGACGTAGGTGATCGACCAGAACCTCGACTCGGCCAATCAGCGGATGCGTCGACTCGGTCACCGCTTGGCCAGCTGACTCTCGATGCTGCATGCCGTGGTCAGGAGATTCGGTAAGATGACGCCGCGAAGCTCCTTCAGCGTCACCCGCGCGGCGTGAGTGCCGACGTTGATTGCCGCAAGCGTCCGACCGCGGCGATCGCGCAGCGGCGCAGCGACGGATCTGATCCCCACCTCCAGCTCCTGATCGATCAGGGCGTATCCCTGGCCGCGCACCGTTTGGATCTCGGATCGCAGCACCGCGATGTCGGTGATCGACTGAGCGGTCAGCTCGCTGACGACCAGGCCGTCGAGAAACTCGTCGAGCTGAGGGTCGGTCAGACCGGCCAGAAGCACCCGCCCCATCGATGTCCACGCCGCGGGGAGGCGCGAGCCGATCGCCAAAGAAATGCCCATGATCCGTTGCGTGTTGACTCGGGCGACGTAGACGATCTGGGCACCGTCGAGCACCGAGGCGGAGACGCTCTCGTGCACACGATCCGACAGTGCCTCCATGAACGGCTGGGCGATGTCGGGAAGCCGCAGCGACGACACGTACGCAAAGCCGAGGTCGAGCACCCGTGGTGTGAGTTCGAACGTTCGCCCGTCTGTGCATACGAAGCCGAGCGCAACCAGGGTGTGCAGCAAGCGTCGAGCAGTTGCCCGGGTGAGCCCGGTGGCCCGCGACATGTCGGCGAGCGTCATGGCCGGCCGCTCGGCGTTGAAGGCCTGCAGCACGGTAAGGCCACGACTCAACGATTGGACGTAGTCTCGCTCCGGGCTGTCACTTGACGCCTTGCTGCTTGACACTGAGCACACCTCCCGCGACAATGTTCACATATCGCACGAGTGTGCGCAATGCGAACATTTAGGAGGAGGGTTGCGTGACTGAGTACGTCACAAAGTTCGGGTCGCTCGCCGACTACGACAAGGGCGGCATCGAGCTGATCAACGATCAGGCCAAGAACTACGCGTTCTCCAACATCTTCGAGGTCGCCAACTCGTCGAAGCCGTGGGAGAAGGTCGCTGTCGGCAAGAACATGCAGTATGTGCTCGAGGCCATCCGCGCCGAAGGTACCAGCGAGTGGCGCACCTGTGCCCACGACGAGTTCCCGCTGTGCATGGATGGTGAGGTCACCATTGAGCTGGTCAAGCTCGACTCACCGGCCGTGCCCGCCGACAAGGAAGGCTCCGTGCGCATCGACGGCGAGCCTGCCGGCAAGAAGATGGGGCGCATCGTCCTGCGCAAAGGGCATCAGGCCCTGCTGCCCGCCAACGCCGCATATCGCATGAGCGCTTCGGCGCCCAGTGTCGTCCTGTTGCAAACCATCCTTGGCGACGACACCGTCGAACGCTGGGCCGACATTTGTTTGAGCTGAGAAAGAGGAACTGACATGACACTGACCGACGTGCAATCGACCGATCCAAACGCCCAGGGCTATCGCGAGTTCAGCCTCGGAGCGTTCCACTTCTCCCGCGACGAGTACTTCGTCCATATCACCTGGCCGACAGGCAAGCATGTGCTCAGCGCCGACGTGTTCCTTCGCGCGTTACAGCGCGATGTTGCTTGGGACTTCTTCTACGGCACGGTCAACTTCGACAGCGTCTTCGGCACCGTCAACCACTACGGCACGGTCGACATGTTCGCCGGCCGGTTCAACGATGCGTATCGCAAGGCTGAACTCGATCACACCGAGAACTTCGATACACCTCTGATCCGCGAGACGTTCAAGGCGATGCTCGACGATTGGACCAATGCCTCGTTCGACCCGTTCGCCAGCCCCGCCGAGACCGACAAGCCCTTCGGCGTCAAGGACGGCAACAACACCGAGGCCATCACCCGGCGACGAGTTGCGGCGAATCGCATGGTCAGTGTGCCCGGCGACGAGCAGGTTCGCACCGACGAGACGCACCCGGTCAACCGTATGTTCGCCGACGTGCCACAGGACGAGCCCGAGGTGTATCCAGAGCCCGGCTTCGACGACGAGGTCGCCGCCTACAACCTCTACAAGTACATCAGCCGCAGCGATGTCACGTGGAACCCCAGCGTGGTCAGCGTGTGCAAGGCCAGCCTCTACTGTCCGACCAGCGAGGAGTACATGCTTCCGGTGTTCCACGGCAACGACCGTGTCGAGTGGTTCGTGCAGCTCAGCGACGAGATCGTGTGGGATGTGCAGGATCGCGATTCGGGTGCTCCGCGCAGCAAGGTCACGATGAAGGCCGGCGATGTCGCGGCAATGCCCGGCGATATCCGGCATCAGGGATACAGCGCCAAGCGTTCGATGCTGCTGGTGTGGGAGAACGCCTCGCCGGAGCTGCCGGAATTGATCCGCACGGGTAAGGCCAGCGTGTATCCCGTCGATTTCTGATGCGCAATCAGCTGTTCATCGGCGGCGAGTTCGTCGACTCCGTGAGCGGCGCGACTATCGAGGTCATCAATCCGCACGACTGCTCGGTGATCACCGAGGTCGCCGAGGCGCGAGCTGACGACGTCGATCGCGCCGTCGACGCGGCTTCGGCTGCCTTCCCGGCGTGGCGGAGGATGGCCGCTGCCGAGCGAGGGCGCTTGCTGCTGCAACTCGCCGACGCGATCGAGATCAACGGTGAGGAACTGGCGCAGCTCGAAAGCCTCGATACCGGTCACCCCATCAGCGATGCCCGCAAACTCGATGTGCCGCGGACCGCGGCCTGCTTTCGATACTTCGGCGGCATGGCCGACAAGTTGCAGGGCGACGTCATACCCGTCGAACCGGGGTTCTTGAACTACGTCCAACGCGAGCCGCTAGGTGTCGTTGGCCAGATCGTGCCGTGGAACTTTCCGTTGATGTTCTGTTCGTGGAAGATGGGCCCCGCCCTCGCCGCGGGCAACACGGTGGTACTCAAGCCCAGCGAGTTGACACCACTGTCGTCGTTGCGACTTGCGGAGCTGATGACCGAGGTCGGCTTCCCGGCAGGTGTCGTCAACATGGTGCCGGGCTTCGGTGCTGGCGCCGGCGAGCGGTTGGCAACCCACCCCGATGTCGCCAAGATCGCGTTCACCGGGTCGACGGCGACTGGCAGGCGAATCGTCGAGTACTCCGCCTCCAACCTGAAGCGTGTGCAGCTCGAGCTCGGTGGGAAGGGTGCCAACATCGTCTTCGAGGATGCGATCATCCCTGCGGCGGTCGGTGGCAGCGCTTTCGCCATCTTCCACAACCAAGGTCAGGCGTGCATTGCCGGATCGCGGTTGCTGTTGCACGACAAGATTGCCGACCAGTTCCTCGAGGGCTTCGTTGGGCTGGCGAAGTCGATCCGGCTCGGCAACCCACTGGATCCGACCACCGAGATGGGCCCACTGACCTCGCCCATGCATCGCGATCGGGTCGTCAGCTATGTGAAGATCGCGATCGACGAGGGGGGCGAGATCATCACAGGTGGCAAGGCGCCCGACGACCCGGCGGTGGCCAACGGCTGCTACATCGAGCCGACGATCGTGCGGGCCAAACCGGGCGACCGGGTGTGTCAGGAGGAAGTCTTCGGACCGTTCGTCACCGTGTCGACATTTGCCGACGACGACGAAGCCTTGGCCATCGCCAACAGCACCGACTATGGCCTGGGTGGCGGGCTGTGGACCCAAAACCTGTCGCGTGCTCACCGCATGGCTGGGGCGATGCGCAGCGGCATGATCTGGGTCAACTCGTACAAGCGGGTCAGCCCTGCTTCGCCGTTCGGCGGCACCGGGCTCAGCGGCTACGGCCGCGAGATGGGATTCGAGGCAATGCGCGAGTACACCGAGGCGAAGAGCATCTGGATCAACGTCGACGCCAACATTCCGCCTTGGTACACGAGATGATCACCTCTCTGCGAGACGCGGTTGCCGAGCATGTGCACGACGGCGACATGCTGGCGCTCGAGGGCTTCACCCACCTCATTCCGCACGCCGCCGGTCACGAGATCATTCGCCAGGAGCGCCGCGATCTTCATCTCGTACGGATGACGCCCGACATGGTCTACGACCAATTGATCGGCTCCGGGTGCGTCACCAAGCTCACCTTCTCGTGGGGCGGCAACCCCGGCGTCGGCTCGCTGCAACGATTCCGCGACGCGGTCGAGAACCAGTGGCCGCATCCGCTCGGGATCGAAGAGCACAGTCATGCCGGAATGGCCACTCGATATGCGGCGGGCGCGGCGGGACTGCCCTTCGGCATCCTGCGCGGCTACATCGGAACTGATCTGCCGAAGCACACCAGCACGATCAAGACCGTCGAGTGCCCGTTCACTGGCGAGGTGTTGGCCGCCGTCCCGGCGATCAATCCCGATGTCGGGATCATCCACGCCCAGCGCGCCGATCGCGCCGGCAACGTGCAGATCTGGGGGCTACTCGGGGTGCAGAAGGAAGCGGTGCTGGCCTCGAAGCGGTCGATCGTGACTGTTGAGGAGATCGTCGACGAGTTGCCGCCAGTGCCCGGCGCGATCGTGCTGCCGTCGTGGGTTGTCAGCGCGGTGTGTCACGTCCCGGGTGGCGCACACCCGAGCTTTGCGATGGGCTTCTCGACGCGTGACAACGCGTTCTACAAGGCATGGGATGCCATATCGAAAGATCGCGACGCCTTCACTGCTTGGATCGACAAGCACGTTCTCGGCACGGCGGATTTTGCCGAGTATTGCGGAAGTGTGGGCATCTGATGGCCGAATACACCACTGATGAA
>JAYTZE010000675.1:0-1239 GCA_043742385.1 Ilumatobacteraceae bacterium | reverse complement strand
GCACCTTGGTCAGCACGATCTCTTTCTCACGCTCGAGATCGGGGTAGTCGACATGCAGGAACAGGCAGCGACGCTTGAGCGCCTCGCTGAGCTCGCGGGTGTTGTTCGAGGTGAGGAACACCATGGGGATCTGCTTGGCCGTGATGGTGCCGAGCTCGGGGATGCTGACCTGATACTCGGACAGGATCTCGAGCAACAGCGCCTCGGTCTCGACCTCGACGCGGTCGACCTCGTCGATCAGCAGCACGACCGGGTCTTCGGCCGTGATCGCTTCGAGCAACGGACGAGTCAGCAAGAACTCGTCGCTGAAAATATCGTCGTGCACCTCGCTCCACGAGTCGCTGTTGCGGTCGGCCTGAATGCGCAGCAGTTGCTTCTTGTAGTTCCACTCGTACAGGGCCTTCGACTCGTCGAGGCCCTCGTAGCACTGCAGGCGGATCAATCGTGCCCCGGTCATCTCGGCGATGCTCTTGGCAAGCTGCGTCTTTCCGGTACCCGCCGGGCCCTCGACCAGCACCGGCTTGCCAAGCCGATCAGCCAGGAACGCGACGCCGGCGATCCCATCGTCGGCGAGATAGTGGACGGCTTTCAGTCCATCGCGAACCTCTTGAACGCTGTCGAAACGGTGACCCATGGGCTGGCACCCTACCGCCCGACCTGACGGGTCGATCAATCGGGTTTGTCGCAAAAGCTGAAGTGGGGATGCCCCCCCGAGCATCCCCACTTCAGTTGCCTACGAGATGAATCAGGCCTTGACGGAGACCACCGTGAGGGCGATCAACCCGACGTCGTCGCGGTGCGATACGGCACCCAGATAGCTCACTACGGGCGTCAGCCCGGCCCAGCTGAGGTTCACCGTGCCAGTGGTGCCGCTGATCGCTGCGCTCGGTGCGCTATCGATCACCAGACTGCCGCCGGTTGCCGCCGGCACCAACCAACTCTGCAGCGAGAACGCCAACCCGGCAGGATTAGTGACCGCCCATCCGTGCACAGCCATCGTGTACGTGTCATCGCCAGGTAGTTGTAGCTCGATGAACTCGTCGGTGCCGCCGTTCGTGCTTTGGGCAACGAGCTCGCCTGCCGAGTTGAACAAGTACAGATCGATGTCGTCAGCGCCAGGGATCGCCAGCGACCATCTGGCTACCGCCACGCCGGCAACGGCGAATGGGATCTCTACCAATCCACCGCCATCGTCGGCGTTGAACGGAATCTGGTCGGGGTCTTGCAGGACGATGCCAG
>JAYTZE010000674.1:0-2765 GCA_043742385.1 Ilumatobacteraceae bacterium | reverse complement strand
TGCCTCGAACAGGTGGTTCGCCCGTCGGTGCGTTGACCCTCGCCGCTCTGCTGCTCTGTGGCGGCATGGTCTCCCTCGTCATCGCCCGGCGTCGCCGGGCGGCGACGGCGTAACAGATGTCAGCGTGACGTTGCCCGCCCGGTAGGGACGGCGGCCGGGCAACGTCACTGCTGCGAAGGTTCCGACTGGCGTGGTTTCGCTAACGTGCCGGTTGGGGGTTACGACATGAGCGACAACCACAACACCATCGACGACTTGCTGCTGGAGAACCGCAAGTTCCCACCGTCGGCCGACTTCAAGCGTCGGGCGTTGATCACGGACACGTCGTTGTACGACGAGGCCGACGAGGACTATCAGGGTTTCTGGGCGCGCCAGGCAGCCGACCTGCTCACGTGGAGCACCGACTGGCAAACGATCTGCGAGTGGAAGCTGCCGTTCGCCGAGTGGTTCGTCGGCGGGCAGCTCAACGTCAGTTACAACTGTCTCGACCGGCACGTCGAGGCCGGGCGTGGCGAGAAGGTGGCGTTCTACTGGGAAGGCGAGCCCGGCGATGCCCGCGTGCTGACCTATGCCAGCCTGCTCGACGAAGTGCAGAGATTCGCCAATGCATTGAAGGATCTCGGTGTGCAGCGGGGCGATCGAGTCAACATCTATCTGCCGATGATTCCCGAAGCGGCGGTGGCCATGTTGGCATGCGCACGCATCGGCGCTGCGCACAGCGTGGTGTTCGGCGGGTTCAGCGCGCAATCGCTCTCCGACCGGATCAACGACGCCGAGGCCAAGGTGCTGATCACCGCCGATGGGGGGTACCGACGTGGCGAGGTCTTCCCATTGAAGCCGGCGGCCGACGACGCCATTGCCACCACACCGACGATCGAGCATGTTGTCGTCGTTCGCCGCGGCGGCAACGAGGTCGACATGATCGAAGGTCGTGATCACTGGTACCACGATCTGGTGACCGCCGCCGACCCGATGTGCCCGGCCGAGCCGATGGATTCCGAGCAGCTGCTGTTCTTGCTGTACACGAGCGGCACCACCGGCAAGCCGAAGGGCATCATGCACACCAGTGGCGGCTACCTCACCCAGGTTGCCTTCACCCACAAGTACGTGTTCGACCTCCACCCCGATACCGACGTGTTCTGGTGCACGGCCGACGTCGGTTGGGTCACCGGGCACAGCTACATCGTCTACGGCCCGCTGGCCAACGGCGCGACCAGCGTGATGTACGAGGGCGTGCCCAACTTCCCCGGCAACGATCGTCTGTGGTCGATCATCGAGAAGTACAAGGTCACCAAGTTCTACACAGCGCCGACAGCCATCCGCACGTTCATGAAATGGGGTGCTGCCGAACCGGCCAAGCACGATCTGTCGTCGCTGCGCCTGCTGGGGTCCGTCGGCGAGCCGATCAACCCAGAAGCCTGGATGTGGTACCAGGAGCACATTGGCGGCGGCAACTGCCCGATCGTCGACACCTGGTGGCAGACCGAGACCGGCGGCATCATGATCAGCCCGTTGCCCGGCGCGACCACCACGAAGCCCGGGTCGGCCACGTTCCCACTTCCGGGCATCCGCGCCGAGGTGGTCGACGAAGCCGGGGCACGGATCGAGCAGGGAGGCGGCTATCTCACGCTGACGCATCCGTGGCCGGGCATGCTGCGCGGCATCTGGGGCGACCCGCAGCGCTACTTCGATACGTACTGGAGCCGTTACGAAGGTCGGTACTTTGCCGGCGACGGCTGCAAACTCGACGACGAGGGTTACCTGTGGCTGCTCGGTCGAGTCGACGATGTCATGAACGTCAGCGGCCACCGCATCTCGACGACCGAGGTCGAGTCGGCGTTGGTCTCGCATCCAGCGGTTGCGGAAGCTGCTGTGGTCGGCGCGCTCGACGACACCACTGGTCAGGCGATCATCGCCTATGTCACGTTGCGGGGCGGCAGCGTGGTCGACATCGCCGAGTTGCGCGACCATGTGGCCACCGAGATCGGCGCCATCGCCAAGCCGAAGATGATCTACTTCACCGCTGATCTGCCCAAGACCCGCAGCGGCAAAATCATGCGCCGGTTGTTGCGCGATGTCGCTGAGGGTCGCAACCTCGGCGACACCACCACCTTGGCCGACGCATCGATCGTCGGCGAGTTGCAGCGGCGCGCCGCCGAAACCGCCGCCGAGGACTGAGTCTCGGTCCAGCTGGTTTTTGGCGCTTAAGCCACAGGAAAGTGCTGCCGATACAGGGTAGGTGACGGACGAGGAATTGGCGGGCCAGCCCGGTGCGGTAGCCACGCGCGCGGAGGGAGAGCCTGAGGCTCCTGCCGCCGAACCGGTGTTCTCTCCGCAGGATTTCCGTCTCGACCTTGGGGCTCGGCTGGCCGTTGTCGACAAAGACGAACTGCTGCCCAACCTCGACAGCCCAGCAATCCGCAAGCTGACCTGGGAACACGTCGTACCCGACCGGCCGGCGCCGTCCGCGTCGAGTGTGGCAACAACCGTCCCGTTGCCGCCGCCGCGTCGGGTGCCTCCTCCGCCACCGCTACCGGCAAGCTTCCAACCACCTGTTCCCGTCGCTGCGCCGCCGACAGTGGCCGAGCATGCCCTGCTCGAATCCGAGGACGTGGAGATCGTTGAGCTCGATACTGACGATGTGGTCGAACCCGCAGCGCCGGTCGTCGAGCCCGTGGTCAACCGGCTCGCCTCGGTTCCTGACCTGTTCGACGACGACGACTCGCCGATCGAACTGCCGCCGATCACCCCGTCAGGCCCGATCG
>JAYTZE010000673.1:0-1240 GCA_043742385.1 Ilumatobacteraceae bacterium | reverse complement strand
ACGGCTTTCCGCAGGGTGACATGGAGCCTGACTGGTCGTCATTGACAGCGACCGTCCGGGGCCATATGGCCGAGAACGACGACTTCTTCTCACCTGGCGCGGCCTCGGCGCTCGAGGCCAAACTGCGCGGTATGGGAAAGGACGTCACGCTGACGGTGCATCCCGGCACCGGCCATGCCTTCATGGCTCCACACAACGCTCTCGGCACGTTGAACGAAGAAGTGGCCGCTGCCGTCTGGCCACAGGTGCTCGCGTTCCTGCACGAACAGCTCGACTGATTTGCGTCGCCCGACGGGGCGTACCATTCGCCAATGAGCGAGAACCTACGTACCTACACCAAAGCCATCTATGCCATGGACGCCGTTGTGCAGCGTGTTCCCGATTCGGTCTGGGACCAGCAGTCGCCCTGCGAGAAGTGGTCGGCCAAGGAGGTCCTCGGACATTTCGTGCGTACGACGCACAGCTTGACGGCCGCTGCGACCGGTGGGACATTTCCGGGTGACAGGTCCGAGGCAGATGTTGCCGGCGCCGATCCGAGAGCCACATGGGCAGAAAGCCGTGACGCGCTGTTGTCGGCGCTCGATCATCCGGGCGCCATCTACAAGAACTTCAACGGTCCGTTCGGGCCCGGCACGATCGACAGTTTCCTGTCGATCCATGGCGTCGATTGCCTGCTGCACACGTGGGACATCGCCAAAACTGCCGGCATCGACGCCCACCTTCCGGTCGACCTGGCAGTCGCGGCCGCCGCCGGCTTGGCCACGTTCGGCGACGGCATACGCGGTCCCGGCCTGTTCGGCCCGGCCGTGGAGGTCGATTCTGACGATCCCGTCGATCGTCTCGTTGCCTTCGCTGGTCGCAATCCGACGTAGCCGCTTCAGCGGGTCGACACGTACCGCCAGATCTCGGTGAAGTCGCTCCCCGGAAGGTCCGCATCGCAACCGCGCCATGTGTCGGCCACCGCGGTGGCCACCGTCGAGGCGCTCTTGACGTCGTCGGCTCCGTCGACGAACAAGCCGACATCTTTCGTCATGTGCGCCGTCGAGAAGCCGGCGTCGTAGGTGCCGGTCAGGATGCGATTGGGGAACTTGTCGACAGTCGCCGAGTTGCGACCGGTCGAAACGTTGAGCACGTCGATGATGGGCTCCATCTCGAGGCCGTGAGCGATGCCGAATGCCACGGATTCGGATGTTGCCGCCAGCGCCGTCGCCTACAGGTAGTTGTTGGCCAACTTCATCGC
>JAYTZE010000672.1:0-24972 GCA_043742385.1 Ilumatobacteraceae bacterium | reverse complement strand
ATGCTTGTACGCCGACGAGCTGGCGTACGTGATCGAGCACGCACGTGAGCTGGTGTTGAAGCCGGCCAACGAAAGTGGCGGCTATGGATTGACCATTGGGAGTGTGGCAACCGAGGACCAACTCGACGCGGCAATCGAGGCGATCAAGGCTGATCCGCGCAACTGGGTGGCGCAGCCGATCCTGCAACTTTCGACAGCCCCGACGCTGTGTGCGGGCGAGCTCGCACCCCGACATGTTGATCTCCGACCATTCGTGCTCTCCGGCCACGAGACCTACGTCACGATGGGCGGCCTCACCCGCGTTGCGTTGGTCGACGGTTCGCTCGTCGTCAACTCATCGCAGGGCGGCGGTTCGAAGGACACCTGGGTCGTCGAGGATTCGTGATGTTGCTGTCGCGGGTGGCTGAACGGCTCTACTGGGCGGCGCGCTACCTCGAACGTGCCGAGGGCACGGCACGCATCGTGCGCGAGCACTCCAACGTGATCGTCGATCTGCCGCTGACCATTCCACCGAACTGGGACAATCTGCTCGGGATCACCGGTGGGCGCGAAGGCTTCGACGAACGGTACGACACCGGAGACGAGGTCTCGATTGTGTCGTTCCTGGTCGCTGACCCGCTGAATCACGGCAGTGTCTATTCGAGCATCGGTCATGCTCGTGAGAATCTCAGGACATGTCGCGACATCTTGCCGGCCCAGGCATGGAACGCCGTCAACGACCTCTATCTTGCTTCGGTGCGCGGCGCAGCTGATGGCATTCAGCGTCGTCACCGATCGCGATTCTTGGAGAAGGTCATAGCCGAACACCAGCGGCTGCTGGGCATTTTGACCACGACGATGAGCCGCGACGAGGCGTACACGATGTTGCGGCTCGGCCGTCACATCGAGCGCGGCGACATGGTGACCAGAGTGCTCGACGTGCGCGCTGGTCTGCTGTTGGGCGAGCGACCTGAACGCGCGGAGCTCTATGACGATCTGCAGTGGTCCAGCGTGTTGCGATGCCTGTCGGCGTTGCAGATGTACAACCGGCGGTCAGCCTCGGGCGACGGCGCGGCGGAGGTGATCCGGTTCATCCTCGGCGAGTACACCTTTCCGCGCTCTGTGGCGTATTGCCTGGCCGGCGTGCAGGCGAGTGCAAGGGAGTTGCCACGCAGCGAGTCCGTGATGGCTGCGTGCAGGGCTGCGCTTGCCGAGCTGTCGTCGTCGGACCCAGCCATGCTGCTTGACGCGGACGAGCTGCACAACAAGGCCGATCGCCTGCAGATCCTGATCGGTTCCATCAGTGATCGCATCGCCGGCGCCTACTTCGGCCATACCGCATGGCCGAGCTGAGCGGGTAGACCTGAGCAGATGGACTTGAACGTTCCCGCCTCGTATATGCCGACCGCCGGCCGGTTCGACGAGCTCGTCGACGCGAGCGGCGCCGTTCGTCCACATTGGGAGTCGATGGTGCGCACCTGGTCGACCCTCGGTGCCGGCGAGATCGTGCGCAGGCAGATGGTTGCCGAACGGCTGCTGGTCGCCGAGGGTGCCGGGCACGTCTTCCACGACGACCGCGAAGTCGGGATGCCGTGGGGTCTGGATCCCGTCCCGTACGTGATTGGCGCCGCCGACTGGCGCGCCATCGAACGCGGTCTCGGTCAACGCACTCGTGTGCTCGATGCAGTGCTCGACGATCTCTACGGGCCACGCAGGCTGCTGCTCGATGGTGTCATCCCGACGGCGGCCGTGATGGGCTCGCGCGCGTATCAGCTGGCCGCGGTCGGCGTCGCCGTCCCGCGGCCGCGACTGATGCTGTACGCGGCCGACCTCGTTCGCGACAGTTCCGGGCAATGGCTGCTGCTGCGAGATCACACCGATGCTCCGAGCGGGTGTGGGTACGCGCTGATGAACCGCACCGTCTTGTCACGGCTGTATCCAGAACCATTCCGGCACCTGGGCGTGAGTCCACTGTCGGGCTGGTTCGCCGATCTACGCACCGCATTGTCGACGGTTGCACCCGAGGCCGTCACCGGGCCGCGCACCATCTTGCTCGGCCCCAAACCACAACGACCGGGGTTCGTCGAGGCGTCATACCTCGCCGCGCATCTCGGCTACCACTTGGCGAGCAGCGGCGACCTGATCATGCGCGGCGGCCGGGTTTGGCTGCGCACGCTCGGCGGGCTGGAGCAGATCGACGTCGTGTTTCGGCGCCTGGCCGACACCGGGTCCGATCCACTCGAACTCCGCCCATCCGGTTTGGGTGGGGTCACCGGTCTGCTGCAAGCGGTTCGCGAGGGCCAGGTGGGTGTCGCCAATTCGCTCGGAAGCGGAGTGGCAGATCGGTTGTGGCTGCAACCGTTTCTGGCCGACGCTGCTCGGCACCTGCTGGGTGAGACGCTGGAGTTGGCGTCGATCGACACATGGTGGTGCGGTGATCGTGAGCGGTTTGCTGCCGTGCGCGCCGAACCGCACGCATTCGTGTTTCACGACACTGATCCGGTCTCGCCGGCATCGTCAGTGTTCGGCGACAACCTGACCGATTCCGAGACGGCCGACTGGCTCGACCGCATGACGGCCGCTCCGCACCGATACGTGGTGCAACCAAAGATCGAGTTCGCCAGCACGCCCGTTGCGGTCGACGGCGAACTGCGCAGCGGCAGAGCCAGCATCCGCGTCCAGACCGTGCGCATCGGCGACGAGGCCATCGTGCTACCGGGTGGCCACGGTCGCCATGTGTCTCCAGGGCAACTGGTGATCAACTCCTTCGATGCGTTCGGTAAGGATGTGTGGGTACTCACCGACCCTGCGGCGCAGCGCGCGTCGTCAGGTTCGGCTTCGATCGCCCGACGCACACGGCTTCCGCAGATCGACCTGCGCGATTCATTGCCGACCCGATCGGCCGAAGCGCTGTTTTGGCTGGGTCGCAATGCCGAGCGCGCCGAGGCAGCAACTCGCACCGCTCGCCTGGTCATTGCTCGCACGGCCAGCGACCCGGCATTGCTCGCGTCGCCGTGGCTCACGCACGCAATTGCCGCGGTGCGGGCGGTCAGTGGTGGACGGCCTGCCGACGGTAGTGCCGTATTGGCCCTGGAGGTTGCCGCAGCGC
Source organism: Ilumatobacteraceae bacterium (assembly GCA_043742385.1). Taxonomy (GTDB): domain Bacteria; phylum Actinomycetota; class Acidimicrobiia; order Acidimicrobiales; family Ilumatobacteraceae; genus JAENVT01. The sequence continues at coordinate 21,884 of JAYTZE010000672.1, read as the reverse complement.
TCGGCGATCGGTCGGGAGCGGTCGCAAACAGCCTCCGCCATCTCGCCGCCAACGCGGGAGGTGTTCGGGAGTTCCTGTCGACCGCGACATGGCGAGTGCTCAACGGGCTCGACACCGAACGATCCGTCCTGTCGCTGACCACCGACACCAGTGATCCCTTCCTGGTCACAGAGTGCCTCGACCGGATCATGGTGGACCTCGCCGCGTTGGCCGGTCTGGTGATGGAGAGCATGGTCCGCGGGCCAGGTTGGCGATTCCTCGATCTTGGTCGGCGATTGGAGCGTGCGGTGCTGCTGCTCGGCATGATCGAAGCGACCCTCAGCGATCCGCCCGACGACGATGTCGCCCAGCCCGTGTACGACCTCGTACTCGGAGCAAGCGAAAGCCTGGTGGCATATCGGCGCCGGTATCGCAGCGACGTCCGCGTCGACGCGATCGAGGACCTGCTCGTGCACGACGACACCAACCCGCGGTCGCTCGCGTTCCAACTCGACCGTATCAACGAACATCTCGCTTCGCTGCCGTGGAATCCCGACGCATCGAAGCATCGAAGGTTCCTCGACGCAGCGGCGCGCGGTCGCCTGGGAGAAGGCCCCGACTCGCTGGCGAAGCTGGTGCTCAGTGTTCGCGGTCCGCTGCTCGAACTGATTCGCGAGTTGATGCTGGCCTGGTTCACACACCCGGCGCGACGCGGTCTCGGCGGTCTCGGCTGATGCGATATCGCGTGCGCCACACCACGGAGTACCGCTACAGCGCGCAGGTCATCAACGGCCACACGGTGGCTCACCTCCGCCCGCGACAGACCCCCACCCAGACGGTGATCAGTTCCGAGGTCACCACACTTCCCGAAGCCGACCACGCCGACGAGTACCTGGATGCCTTCGGAAATCAGGTGTCGTACCGCGCCGTCGAGCAGGTTCACGATTTGCTCGTGGTCACCGGGCTGCACGAGGTTGACATCATCACCCCGGAGCATCTGGCGTGGTCGCCGCCGTGGGAGGAGGTGCGAACGATCGTGGCCGCCGACGGCAGTCCCGATGGCTTGCTGGCTCGCATGTGTTCGATCGAGTCGACGCTGGTCACTCCGTCGGCCGATCTCGCCAGGTTCGCCTCGTGGTCATTCCTGCCCGGCCGCGCGTTTCACGAGGCCGTCACCGACCTCAGCCATCGCATCTTTGCCGAGTTCTCCTTCGATCCGAGCTTCAGTGATGTCAGCACGCCACTCGCGGACGTGTTGACTCATCGTCGGGGCGTGTGCCAGGACTTCGCTCATCTGGCGATTGGCACGATGCGCTCGATCGGGTTGCCGGCACGGTACGTCAGCGGGTACATCGAGAATGAGCCGGCGCCGGGCAAGACCAAGTTGGTGGGTGCCGACGCATCGCATGCGTGGTGCGCGGTCTACATACCCGGCTGGGGTTGGCTCGATGTCGATCCGACCAACGATCATGTCCCGCCGCTGTGCCACGTGACCGTCGGCTGGGGGCGTGACTACGCTGATGTTGCCCCGGTACGCGGCGTGGTGTTCGGTTCGCCGGCGACACAGGAGTTGTCGGTGGCTGTCGAGGTGTCGAGGATCGGCCAATGACGTCGTCTACGACTCCCTCACGAGGATCTGTCGCGTGATCCCGCGTTGACGCACCTCGAAACCGAGCTGCCGATACAACCGCGCTGCGCCGCTGGGATTCTCGCTGTCGACTTCGATCGACGCATGGGTCAAGCCAGCTTGCGCGAAAGCGTGGAGCGAGTGGGCAATGAGTGCCGACGCAACGCCCAAACCTCGCCGAGCTGGCAACGTTCCAAGCGACTCGATCCACCCGTCACGTCGCCCGAGCAGGTCGTCGTCGGCCTCATAGCGATGGTTCAGGCAATGACCGACAACGCGGTCCTGATCATCGAGAGCGATGAACGACAGATCCGGGCGGGCACCGAAACCTCGAGCCAGCACGTGCCAATCCTCTCCACTCGTCGGTGTCGACCCCCAATGGTCGGCGAAGCTGGTGTTCTTCTCGACCCGGATCTCCTCGTCACGATTGTCGGGCCAGGGAATGACCCGCACACCGTCGATCGCGGCAATGGGCGGGAGGTCGTCGAGTGAACGCAGCAGCTCCTCGAAGTAACGAACCGATTCGAAGCCGAGGTGGGCGAAGAGCTGATGATTCGCCGCTTGGAAGTCGTAGGAGTGCACCCGCAGATACTTCGGCAAGTCGGTACCACTCGACCGCAATTGATCGCTACCGCGATCGATTGCCCATTGCATCAACGCCCGTCCAACGCCTTGCCGGCGATGCGGTGGGTCAACTGTGCCGAAGATGTAGCAGCGCTCCTCTCGCTCGTCGCTCGGAAGATAGAACGTGTACGCGGTGCCGACCGTTTGACCATCGACTTCGGCGATTCGGGTGTCGGTCGCGAGACGAATGCGTACGTCGTCCAATTCCTCAGCCATCTCGTCGTCCTGCACAACGCGTGGGACGCCGTCGAACGACTCCGACCGGCGGATCATCTCGGCGATCGCAGCAATGTCGTCGACCGTCAGTGGTCGTAGTACCGGGTGCATCGCCGGAGCGTACGACGGCGTGCACGTCGCGCGCAGTCGATTTCGCCACTGCAGCTACGCTCGCAGCATGGGGATACTGACCGCTTGCTCGCTCGATTGCCCGGATAGTTGCAGTCTGGAGGCGACGGTGGAGGACGGTCGGCTGGTCGCACTCGATGCGGCCGACGATGGTCCGAACCCGGCAACGAAGGGCTGGATCTGCGCCAAGGTCAAGCACACGCCGCAACTCCTTCACGGCCCCGATCGCATCACCAGTCCACTTCGCCGCGTCGGTCGCAAGGGAGACGGCGAGTTTGTCGAGATCACCTGGGACGAGGCCCTCGACGTCTTAGCCGACCGCATCGGCAAAGCAGTTGATGCACACGGATGGCCGTCGATCGTGCCGTACTTGTACAGCTCGTCGGCCGGCAACATGGGCCGGGCGGGTCTGTCGCCACTGGTGTGGGAGCACCTCGGTGCAGCGCGAACAGACATCACGATCTGCGCAGCAACCGTCGGTGAAGCGTGGGATCGCACGTATGGCTCGATGGCCTCCGCCGATCCAGAGGATCTGCAGTACAGCGACCTGATCGTGGTGTGGGGCGCCAACCCGAATGTCTCGCATCCGCACCTGTCGCCGGTGATCGAGGAGCGACGTCGTGCCGGCGCAAAGTTGATCGTCGTCGATCCACGCCGAACACCCATTGCTGACCGTGCCGACCTGCACCTTGCCGTGAGGCCAGGTACTGACGGTGTGTTGGCAATGGCGGTCGCAGCGCTGCTGCAGCGCAACGGTCATGTCGATCGGGCGTTCATCGTCCAGTGGGTCGACGGCGCCGACGAGTATCTCGCAGCTTGCGAGGAGTGGACAGTGACACGCGCCGCCGATGTTTGTGGTGTTGATGCGTCTGATATCGAGCGGTTCGCCGAGATGTATGGCACCATCCGTCCGGCGATGTTGCGAGTTGGATGGGGCCAGGAACGGAACCGCAACGGTGGTTCGGCCAGCCGCGCCGTGTTCGCCCTGCCGGCGCTCGCCGGGCAGTTCGGCACGCCAGGCTCGGGCGTGTTCAACTCGATCAGTGGTGGAACCGGGTTCCAGGACGACGCCGTTCGGCGCGGCGTCGTCGGCGATGCACCGGTGCCCGAGCGGCGAGCGATCAACATGAACCGCCTCGGTCGCATTCTCACCGACGACGAAGGTGGACGCGTCGAGGTGTTGTTCGTGCAGGGCTCCAACCCCGCGGCGACGTGTCCCGAACAGGCCATCGTGCAGCAGGGCCTCGCCCGCGACGATCTGTTCACGGTGGTGCACGACCTGACCATGACCGATACAGCCCGATACGCCGACCTCGTGTTGCCGGCCACATCGCAATTCGAGGTTGACGAGGTCGTCGGCAGCTACGGATCCTTTGTCATGCAAGAGGCACCAGCCGTCATCCCTCGGGTCGGCCAAAGCCGTACCAACGACGAGGTCAGCGTGGGGGTGGGCATCCGTCTGGGCCTCGATCCACAGCAGTGGGACCCGAGCCCCGAGCGTGTGCGTCGCCTGGCACTCGGCGATCGGGTTTTGCCGTTCGTGAAGCGTCCGACCGGCGGCACCGTTCAGTTCCGAGACGTGGATCCGGGTGGCAGGGTGCAACTGATCTGCAATGCCGAGGGCGTTGATCCGCTGCCCGCGTACCGGGCCATCGATCGGCCTGATCTGCCGATCACGCTGATCACGCCGGCTACCAGTCGTACCACGAGTTCGATGTTCGGCAACATCGCCCCGGCCAGTGCCGATGTGCGCCTGCATCCAGCGGACGCCGAGGCCAGGGGATTGGCGGCAGGAGCTCGGGCACAGATCACCGACGGTCGCCACACGATCGAGGCCGTTGTGGCGATCGACACCACCTTGCGACCGGGTCTTGCAACCATGCCGAAGGGCATGTGGTGCCGTGACGGGCACAACGGCTTCACCGCCAACGTCTTTGCGCCTGATCACCTGTCGGATCTCGCCGGAGGGGCGAGCTTCAACGATGCCCGCGTCGAGGTGTCAGCCGCAGTGTGAGCCCGAATCCGAAGGTTGTGGTGGTCGGGGCGGTCAATGTCGACTTCGTGGTTGCCGCGCCACGGCTGCCGGGTCCTGGCGAAACGGTGGTTGGCGGGGGATTGCAGACCTTCGGCGGAGGCAAGGGCGCCAACGCCGCCGTGGCAGCGGCGCGGGCAGGTGCCACGGTGTGTCTGATCGGTGCTGTCGGTGACGACGACACTGGTGCCGCCGCGCTCGCCGAACTCGTTGCCGAGGGGGTCGACGTCAGCGACGTCGCTGTGCTCGTGGGGGAGTCGACCGGCGTCGCCCTGATCGTGGTCGACGACAACGGCGAGAATCAGATAGCGGTTGGTGCAGGGGCCAACGCTGCAGTCAGCGCGGATCATGTTCGGCGCTGCTTGCTACTAGCGCTGCCGTCGGCCGGATGTGTGCTGGTCAGCACAGAGATCCCGGCCTCGGCCGTGGCAGCTGCAGTCGAGGAAGCCATGGGTGCTGGGGTGTTGTGCGTACTGAATCCGGCGCCGGTGCTCCCAGTGGTCGTCGAGCTGCTCGGACTCGGCCCGATCGTCACGCCCAACGATTCTGAACTGCGCGATCTGGTGGCATTGCTTGACGGAGCCGGCGGCGGGTCGCCTGCTGACGACGCGGCACAGATCGTGGCGAGAAGCCGCCAATCGGTCGTGGTCACGCAGGGAGGTGACGGCGTGTTGATGATTGCCAGCGACCTGTCAGCCCGACGCGTGCCTGCGCCCCAGGTGTCCGTGCGTGACACCACGGGTGCCGGCGACACCTTCAACGGTGTGCTCGCCCATCGGCTGGCGGCCGGCGACGACCTATCTGCCGCCGTACCCATTGCCGTCGCCGCTGCGTCGCTGTCGGTCACTCAGGTCGGTGCCCGAGCTGGCATGCCGACGGCGACGGAAATCGAAGCCGCTACGACCTAGATGATTGGCTCCAAGCCGTTCACAGCCGACTTGTTGGTCGACGTGCTATGAGGTTTCGGGCCGCATGCTGTCGAGCAACTCGCTGATCGACAACGTGGCGATGGAGATGGTCTGACCGGCGATGCCGTGAGGAAGTAGCAACGTGTCGTTGTGAGCAAACGCGCCGCACGAGTAGATCACGTTGGGGACGTAACCGCGCATCGGCCCGACGCGGTGTGTGAGCGATGATTCGCAGCACGCGACATCAGTGAAGCGAGAAGATCGCCTTACGGAGTTCGGCGATGGTGGTATCGAGCAGATCGATCGTACTCTCGAGGCGTGCTTGCGTGGGAACGTCGACGAGTTGGCACGTCGCTTGCAGCTGAAGACCGGCAGCGAACAGACGGTGAATGACGGTGTCGTAGAGACCTTCTGCGATGCGTTCGCGGTCGTGCGCGACAGCAGTTGCGCAAGCTTCGCGTCGCAAGGCATGTTGGAGCTCACGCCTGGTTTGTTCTGGGCGAACTGACACGGTCGGAGGGGGCGCGGGGCGCATGTCCTGATCGCCGAGTCTGATGCCCAACTGGTCGTCGTCGATCCGGCGACCCCGTGACTGCCGGGTCGACCGAGAAATCGACACGTTGCTCGGCGTCATCGGTACCGTGACCGTCTGGCTCAACGATGGCGAGCTTGCAAGCATTGCGTGGGTGGACACGACGAACTCCTGTAGGGCGAGGGCGCAACCAAGAGAGTTCGGGGCGGCGCGGGTACAGCGTTGTCGATCTGTATACCCCGCAGCTGGCGCTCCTAGACATGACCGGTGGCGATCGCAGCGCGACAGGTGTTGCGGTCGTGACGCCGCACTCGTACGGTAGTCGGATGCTTCCGCAGGTGAACCCCGGCCTCGCCATGGGCTTTTACTTCTTCCCGCGGGGCGGCAGCGCGCAGGTAGCCCGGTATCTGTGTCGAGCTCTCGGCGGCACACGCTGGAAGCCGACACTGTTCGCCGGCTCGATCGGATCGGAATCCGAGAGCTCCAATGCCCACCAGTTCTTCAGCGGCATCGACTGCGAAGCACTCGACTACTCACCGGCTCTGTCGGACTTTCGTGGCGGTGCCGACGCGATGGCTGCGGCGGTACCCATGCCCGCATCGTACGAAGACAAGCCGGGCGTGCCTGACCGCATCTTCTTCGAACTCGACGACGCTGCGCATGATCAGCAGGTCGCCAGCTGGTCGCGATTCTTGATCGCCCATTCCGATGCCCGACCGGCCATAGCGCACCTGCATCACCTCACCCCGATGCACGAGGCGGTTCGTGCGGTGTGGCCCGACATACCCGTCGTCACCCATCTGCACGGCACCGAACTGAAGATGTTGTCGGCGGCATGCGATGACGCGACAGCGCAGGGTCGTCAGCGCTGGAAGGGTGAGTGGGTTGCACGTATGCAGCGATGGGCCGGTGACTCCGCCCGCATCGTCGTGGTGGCCGCCCACGACGAGCAGTTGGCGCGGAAGCTGCTACCAGTCGACGAGCGACGAGTCGTCGCGATCGCCAGTGGTGTCGATACCCACGTCTTTTCGCCACGCGCTCGTGCCGAGACCGAACGGCTGGCGTTGTGGAAGCGGTGCCTCGTCGACGACCCCCGAGGATGGCGTGCGGGAGAGCTGGAGGGATCGATTCGTTACCAGGTCGAAGAACTGTCGGCATTCACCGATTCAGATGGGCACGCAGTGCCGGTGGTGTTGTTCGCCGGACGCTTCATGAAGTTCAAGCGGCTGCAATTGTTGATCGAGGCTCATCACGCTATGCGAAGCTCGACGACGTGCCGCTCCGTGTTAGTGGTGGTCGGTGGATTCCCGAGCGAATGGGAGGGTGAGCACCCGTACGACACCGTGCAACGCCTAGGCGCGAAGGGCGTGTTCTTCGTCGGATGGAGAGATCACACCGACCTCTCCGACATCCTCAATTGCAGCGATGTCTTCGCGGCTCCCTCGGTCGAGGAACCGTTCGGTCTCGTCTACCTCGAGGCGATGGCCAGCGGGATCCCACCCATCGGAACCACGACCGGCGGCCCGCTGTCGTTCATCAACGTCGACGTCGCGCGCCCGACCGGTTGGCTCGTACCACCCGACGACATCGCCGCGACGACCCAGGCGCTGGTCGAGGCGATTTCGAACCGTGAAGAGCGCATCGAGCGCGGCAGGCGAGCTGCACAGTTCGTTCGTGAGCACTATTCGTGGGCGTCAACAGCGCAGTCGTTTGCCCGGCTCTACGACGAAGTGATTGATGAGCCGACTCGCTCGAGCCGATCCGGCAGCGCATTGCCGGCGATTGGTGTTGCATAGGAGAGGATTGTGCTTCTTCCGTCGTCAGGCAGGAAGTGCAGGATCAGTTGATCGCCACGGACGTCTGCCCATATCGGATTGTGGGTGATGACTCGGCCCGACGCGGAGGAGTAGATCGGAAACGGCACCTCGCGCTCCATCACCAGATCGTCGATGTCGAGTAACCCCAACCCACCAAGCCAGCCGGGCCCATTCGCGAGCCCTACCTCGGCCACGCCGGCGCACAGCAGATGACCGCCATCGAGCCACTGACAGTCCTGATGGTCGACGAAGAACCCTGGGTTGACGCGAGCTGCGCGGAGCTGGCCCTCGACCGACCAACGATAGAAGCGACGCGACCCCCACGACCAGCCGACGAGGTCGCCGTCGGGTCCGCATCGCGCGATCGCGCCCACATGGTCGTCGACGTCGAATTTCCGCTGCGGTGTATCGCCTGGCTGCATTCGGTACACGCTGGTCGTCGAATTGGGTCGATACTCCGCACACGGTATCCAGAAGGCGGTTCCGTCGAAGTCCATGCCGCCAGGGTGGTAGCGCCACGTGTCGCCGATGGGCACCTGTTCGACCAAGTTTCCTCGGTCGTCGGAGGCCATCACGAACCCGCGTCGCGCATGGACATCGACCGTCGAGATCCACCATGTCGAACCGACGAGCGCCATTCCTTGCGGATGGTATGAATCGAAGTTCAGCGGCAACTCATTGACGAGCTGCCACCTGGTCGTGCGGGTGAACGACGCAACGGTTGCGGCTATCGCGGCATCCGTGCACGTCTGTTTGCACAACATCTGCTGCGAAGTATCGCGGACGCGAACCAACGCAGCGTTGATACCCGGCGACGTTGCGGTAGTCACAGCATGAACATCGGCTGATCATCACCGGGGCCTGAGCAAAAAGCTGGTTGTCGACACCGGAACCATCGCCGTGAAGTAGGTTCGTCAGGGTCCGCATTGTGCTCCAAACCACGCCGACCTGCTTCGCGAACGCATCGACGGTGCCGTCGGCGCGTCCTGACCGTGGCCTACAAACTATTGGTCTGCGAGCAGGGCTATGCAGGCGTCGAGCGCCACATCCAGCGGGTCGAGCACGAGCAAATCGGGGTCGGCCTCGACCAGAACGTCGACGAGGTGCGAGAAGCCCGTGCCTCCCAGCGCGACAGTTGCCGCGCCCCGCGTTCGGCTGATCAGTGCTGCATGATCCAGGCTGCGAAGTTCGTTGCCGCTCAGTTCGCACACAGGTCGGGGTGCCGCCGCAATGGCCGCGCGCAATGCCTCGCCAACACCGACGACCGGGATGGCTGCGACCTTGCGAGCGTCAGCCACGCCCGGGTCGGCAGTGCAGTCGACAATCACTGCGTCGAATCCATCGCCCATTTCATCGATGACCGCCTGCACGACGAACGGCGCGGCAATGCGTGCGTCCTCGTCATTGCGAATCTCTGACGGTCCACCACCGATGCAACGGTAGGTGAGCTCGACGCCTGGCCGCGCCAGCCGCGCCAGGTCCACCTCGAGTTCGGCTGCGATCGACGCCCATGTGGCGCTGGTCGGACCGATCAACAGAATCCTCCAGGTCCTCCGCCGATGCCGAGTCAGTCGCGATCCTGCCACGTGCACACACACGCCTCGTTACCCTCGGGATCGGCGAGGATCCAGAAAGACCGGGCGCGCTTGTCGCTGAGGAGGTGTCCGCCGGCCGCGATTGCGTCAGCAACGCGCTGCTCGGCGACGTCGTGAGGCACTGTTACATCGATGTGAATTCGACTGCGTTGCAGCCGGGGCGCGTCCATCTGCTGGAACCAGAAGGCTGGCCCGATCCGCAGCGGATCGATGAGCGCGATGGTCTGTCCGCCGGCGGTTGTCGGCGTTTCGTCGTCGTAACCGAGAACTGCTTTCCAAAACGGCCGGACGGAGTCGATGTCGAGTGCATCGATCGCCACTTCCACACCGAGCGCCAGCCTAGGTTCGCTCGTCAGACCGGCTGCGACGGCGAGGTGGGAGATGGTTCTGGCCATTTCGACATCGGCGTCGGTCAAGCCATTGGAGGCGTGGGTAGTGAGAGCGACGTGAACGTAACCGGGGTACCGAAGGTCGACGTCGGGGTGATGATCTGCCTGCTCGGCGGCAGCGGCGATCTGGCCGATGAACGTTGATGCCGCCTCGAACGACGACGCCCGAAATCCGGCTTCGATTCGACGCAGCACGACTCGCCAGTCGGGCAGATCCGTGCGCTCGTGAAACCTCGTTGCCGAGATCTTGTTGGCCATCAGCGCAGCCTACGGATTGGTTCGACTCTGACGGCGCGCTCGACGACATCACAGCTCGACGCCCACGTCGATCTCCACGGTTTGATCGATCGGCAGGTGGAACAACTCCTTCGTACCGGTGGAGTTGCGCGACATGAATGAGTACAGATGCTCGCGCCACATCGCCATCCCCGGTCGTGACGTCACAGTGAGTGTTTCGCCGCCCAACACGTAGCTCAGCGTCGCCGGGTCGGTTCCGAGCCCCATCACGACGCGTTCCTGCAACGCCTTGGGAACATTCCGGCACCTCCATGAAACCGAAGTGCAGCACGACCTGATGGAAGCCGGCGCCGAGATCCGTGACCACCGCTCGTCGCAGCGTAGGCACCCGTGGGCGCGGTTCGACGACGACGCAGACGACAAGCACCTGCTCGTGCAACGAGTCCTGGTGACGCACGCTGGCGATCATCGCAGGTGGTGTTACGCCGACTGCGCTGAACAGATAAGCGCTCGATCCTGCGGTGCAGGCCACCGAACTCATCGCCACACTCTGGACGAATGTGGTGAGCGGAGGCATGTGGTCGCTCAGGCGTTCTCGCACGAGCCGCCGGCCGATCAGCGCGTCGAGGAACCGCTCTGCTGCCGTCGGCGAATCGACGTGCCAGCGGTCTGATCAGCGACCTCGACCGAGTTGCGGTGATTGACGGCCATCACAAGGTGCAACGGCTTGCAGCACCGACGCCAGCTTCGCCGCAGCGAATGCGGCCCTCCGCGCGGTGTCGCTCTGGTCCACACCCACGGTAATCGCTGCCATGTTTCAACCTCGGGTCTGCGGCGTTGCCGCCGCGCTGGGCCTGCCGGTGCTGATCATCTATCGAAGTTGTCACGTCCGCGTCACGAAACACCTGAAGTAGTAGCGATTGGGTGACAGCGGCCGACTTGTTCGCTCAGGCGGTTGCATCGCAAGTCTTGGAGCGGCCGAACTGGTTCAGGCTCGCTGTCAATTGGCACGCTCTCACGGCCCGCGCCCTGGCCGGTCATCGCATCGGCGGCTCTGAACTCGGCGATACGTGGCGTTGGCTCCGCGCCGAGTCGATCAATGTTCTGGCTTGGCACGGTGCTGTCTCATCTGCGGTGGCCGTTGATCGGATCGGACCCAGGCGGCGTCATGGACAGGTTTGCAAGCACGCTCGCGACGGCCAAGCTCGATGTCCACCCCTCCGGACAGTGTGACGATCTCGATGCGCTGATCGACGAGGTCATCGCCATCGCCGACGGACTCGACCGACACCGGTAGCAGCGCGCCGGCGTTGAAGCGGGTCGGTTCGAGCAGGTCGGTTCCGGCAGGAGCGAGATGTAGGCTCAGTTCCATGGCCACCGCCAAGCTCACACCGCTACAGGAACTCGAAGCACGCCGTAACGCACCGGCTGGACCAAAGCGGGTGATCTCCGAGGAGGAGAAGGCAACCCGCCGAGACCGGGTCGCCAAGGCCAAAGACGCGCTCGCCCGATCAGTTGGCGCCAAGGGCGAACAGGTCGCCCCGGCCCGCGCCGCGCTCAAGACCTACCTGCAACGCCTCAACGAGCCCAAGCAGCCCGACGATGCCCAGTTCGAGGTGCTCATCGAGGCACCATTCAAGGCTCCGCCGAAGAAGAAGACCAACGACCGTCGCTTCTGACGATCGAGGTGATGCCACCCGCAACAGGTCACGTGGCCGACTGCATCAACGCTGCGTCACAGCACGCTGAAGCGGCGGCGGTTGCGATCCTGGAGAGGCGCGACGACGACGCGTTGGCCGAGGCAGCTGCTGTCGCGCGATCCTTACCGATCGCTGGTGAGGTGTTGGCGGTCAAGGCCTGTTTCGACGTCACCGGTTGGACGACTCATGCCGGCTCGGCGGTGCTCGCCGATGCGCCTGCCGCCACCGTCGACGCCTCAATGGTCAGCGCGCTGCGGTCTGCGGGGGCGATCCTGTTGGCTCAGACCAACATGACCGAGTTCGCGTACGGCGCCCTGGGCCTGAACAGCACCTACGGCACGCCCACGACTCCGTTGCGACCGGGGGAGCGACGCGTCAGTGGCGGCTCGACTTCGGGCGGCGCCGTCGCCGTCGCGCTGGGCTTGGCCGACATCGCCTTGGGGTCTGACACCAGCGGGTCGATCCGCATCCCGGCCGCCTTTTGTGGCGTCGCCGGTTTCAAACCGTCGCAGGGCCGCTACCCATCCGGTGGGATGATCCCGCTAGCGGCGAGCTTCGATGCGCCGGGTCTCATCGCGTCGACCGCGGCACATCTGCGTCGCATCGACATCGCCCTGGTCGATGGGGGCGGTCGCCCGTCATCGTCTCGCTCGATGGGTGATCTCCACATGTTGATCCCGCGGGATGCGATCGAGGCAGGTGACACCGATCCCGAGGTTCTCGACTGCTTCGAGCGATGGCTGGGAGTGCTCGCCTCGGCCGGAGTGAGGCTCACTGAGATTGACCTCCCGATGTTGACCGAGGCCAGCCTTGCGGCTCGCGAGGGCTCGGTCATCGCCGTAGAGGCATACGACTGGCATCGCGATCTGATCGCCGACCAGATCGAGCGATACGACCCGCGAGTTGGGCCGCGCATCCAGCACGGTGCTGCGGTGCTGGCCAGCGAGTATGTCGCTTCGTTGCGAAGGATTCACAACTGCATGCGGCGGTACGACATCGCGCTCGAAGGTGCCGATGCAATTCTGACGCCGACGGTCCCAGTGCTTCCGCCCCGCGTTGCTGACGTGCAGACGATGCAGCCGTACCTCGCCATGAATACAGCAGTGCTCCGGCTGACCGAGTTCGCCAATCGACTCGACCTACCCAGCGTCAGCTTGCCCGGCGTCCTCACCGATCGGCAGCCGATCGGGTTGATGCTGACCGGTCGGCGCGGCGGCGACGCTGCACTACTGGATCTCGGCGTGTTGGTGGAAGGGTGCATTTCCGCCGCCGGGGAGTGACTAGCTTCGGCTCATGATCATCGTTCGCTCGCAAGACATCGCCAATACAACCCGCCATGTGTCTGGTCCTGGTTGGGACAGCAAGCGGATGATCGTCAAGGGCGATGGCATGGGTTACTCCGTTCACGAGACGCGGATCCTGCAGGGTGCCGAGAGCCACCTCCATTACAAGCACCACCTCGAAACCAACTACTGCGTCGCCGGAGAAGGTGAGGTCGTCGATGTGGCGACGGGGGAGACCTTTCAGATTCGCCCGGGCACGATCTACGCCCTCGATCAACACGACGAGCACATCTTGCGCGCAACCAAGGGCGACCTACACCTCGTGTGCGTGTTCAATCCGCCCGTCACCGGAACCGAGACCCACAACGCCGACGGCGGTTACGAGCCCCCCGATTGACGGCTTCAAGCTAGCTGTCGTGGATGTGCTGGGCGAGGTAGTGGGCATCGCCGACCTGACGCACGAGCTCGAGCTGTGCCTCGAGCCAGTCGGCGTGCGACTCCTCGCCCAGCAGGATACTCTCGAGTAGTTCGCGACTTCCGTTGTCGCTCAACTCCACGCAGCGCGCTATGCCACGATTGAGCCGCTCGATCGCCTCGCGTTCGAGGTCGAGAGCGAGCTGCAGTTTCTCGACGGGGGTTTCTCCGACGCGGACCGTGCCGAGGCGCTGGAGGTTGGGCAAGCCATCGAGGTACAAGATTCGCTCGATGAGCTTGTCGGCGTCATGCATCTCATCGATCGACTCGTCGCGGAAGCGCTTGCCCAGGCGTTGGTAGCCCCAGTTCTGGAACATCTTCGCGTCGACGAAGTATTGATTGATCGCTGTCAACTCGCTCGTCAAAACGTCGTTCAGCAACTCGATGACGTCGTCGTGGCCCTTCATAGCGCTCCTTCGGCAAACGTCGCGACGTTACGCAGCGTGCTCCGACTGAGTCTTGCTGACATCGCCGAACTCGGCAAGGAGCCGTTGCAGCTCCGGCCAGCAGCCACCGCAGCGACTACCCGCGGTGCAGAGTGAGGCAAGGTCTTCGACGGTGTCGGCGCCGGCACAGATGGCGGCGTGCACTGTGCGGTCGGTCACTGCCTGGCAACTGCAAACGACCACGGTCAGCCGCCCCGCTGGACCGGGGTGTGGCGACCGGCCTTGACACGCCTGGGAACACCGGCCTCGATCAGCGCTTGCGCGGCACGCAGCGGAACACGGATGGTGCGGGGGAGACGATGGGTCACGCCGGTGACCTCGGCGGTGGTGCCCTGGTCGTCGACGACCAGGCACACGAACTCGACTCGACGGAACCCGAGCGCGGACACCGACCGGCGTGTCAGACCAGACACGACATCGACCATTCGGAATCCCTCCTCTTGGGCAACCAGCCTCCAGGGCAACCAGCCTCCAGGACAACCAGCCTCCAGGACAACCAGCCTTCTCGGCAACCAACCTTCTCCAAGTATATTAGGCGTGCCTAATATACTTTGCAACTGGTTGCCGAGAAGTGTGGCTCGCTCACCCCCAGCGCTGGGGATCGTCGGGGTTCAGCCCCAGGCACAGCTTGCCGACCAGCTCGTGGGCCAGCATCGTGTTGCCGGGGTGGAAGCGGCCCATGCGCACATCGCGGAAGATCTGCTCCAGACGGTTGCCCTTGAAGACCGCACTGCCGCCCGACAAATCCATGGCCCGATCGACGATGTCGTAGGCCTGATTGATGATGAAGTGCCGAGCACCCACCAGACGCACCGGCCAATCGGCATGTGGCACACCGGTGGCCCAGTCGGTGGTCACTCGCTCGAGCAGGGCCTCGCAGGCGTCGAGAGAAATGCGCATCTCCGAAACGTTGTGCTGCACCTCGGGGTGGTGGGCCATCGAGCGGGTCAGCGCGACCGATGTGCGCTTCGGCATGCGGTCGATGGTGATGTCGAAGGCACGACGGGCAGCGCCCAGGTAGACGGTCGCGAACCCCATCAGGGCCCAGGCGAAGACGCCGACTTGGAACATGCCGGCCCCAGCAAAGCCCGCCGGGCACACCAGCACGATGTTCTCGTCAGCCACGAATGCCCGATCGAGCACGGTGTCGTGACTCTGAGTTGCGCGCATGCCGAGGGTGTCCCAGGTTTCGATGATCTCGTAGCCGGCCGTGTTGCGGGGCAGGAAGCCGTGGACGATCTTCGGGTTTGTCGGATCGGAGGTGTCCATCGCGTGAAATCCGGCGAGGGTCCACACCGGCGAGAGGCTGCCGAAGATCTTGTGGCCGGTGATCTCCCAACCTCCAGGCACCTTCTCGGCTTTCGCCGACGACAGCAGCAACGGAATGTCATTGCCGGCTTCGCCGTGGATGGCGGCGAAGATTTCGCCGGCGGCGGCTCGCTCGAGCATCCAGCGGCACGAGGAATCGCCGGAGCGAAGGAGGTCGGCGGCGACGCCGGTCCAGTACAGATGCATGTTGACCGCAACGGCGGTCGCCGGCGCGTGATAAGCGAGGCGGCCCTGCAGTCGGGCAATCTCGTCGAGCCGCAGGCCCGCACCACCAAATTCGGTGGGCACGGCAGCGAGCAAGTAGCCCGACTGGCGAAGTTCGTCCCAATCCTCGTCGAAGAAGCGGTTTTCCAGGTCGTAGATAGGCGCGCGAGTGTCGAACCGAGCGAGCATCTCGTCGGTCAACAGGTGGGTCGTGGTGGTCATGGTCGTCATGTGATGTCTCCAAGTTCAGAAATTGATTCGGTGTTGACGGCGACGATTTCAGCTGGCCCGGTCAGGCCCGATCTGCTCGACGGCGACGATGACATCAGCAGGAATTCCCAGGCGAGCGGCGGCCTCGATGATGGCCTCCGGGTTCGGGGCCTCGTAGAGGCAATACGTCTTCTTCTTGTCGGCGGACAGAAACGAGTACACCCAGCGAACGCCGACATCGTCGTTGACCAGCCGAATTCCGGCATAGTCGAGGACGTCAGGGTCCAACTGCTCGGCAAAGTTCCGTTCGATCACGAAGAGGGCCATGGATCATCCTCATGTTGTGTCGTGAACCCTCCCACCGGGCCCGGCAGGAGGTCTCACGTCGTCGTCACGATGACTGTACGGAATCTGGACCCGGCTGTCATGACCATCTTTTGCCATACAGGATGCGAATTTCGTTGACTCGGCGGGCCTATCGGTAGTCAGATCTGACTATTGGGAGGAATGGGTGACGGCCGAGACCACGTCGACTTCGACAATCATGTGCGTCGACACTGCGGTGGCGGAACACTTCGACATGGTCACCAGGGTGGCGCGCGCCAGTGCGGGCCGAGTGATCGAAACCGTCGGCGGGCGAACTGTCCTGGCCTTCGAGAGCGCATCGGCTGCTGTCTCAGCCAGCGTTGCGATGCAACAAGCAGTCGCCGGCTCCTTCCAGCCGTGGCCACTTCGGATCGGGCTGGCCACAGGCGATGTCGCCTGGACCGACGACGGTTGTACGGGGGTACCGGTCGGCACAGCAGCCGTGCTCTTCGCCCGCGCCGAGCCCGGGCAGATCCTGGTCAACAATGTCGTCAGATGGCTCGCAGCCCACCCCGTCGGTGGCATTTATGTCGATCTCGGACCGATCGAGATCGACGGCGTCGGCGAACCGGTCGACACGTATGCAGTGGAGTGGCAGCCGCTCGCCCCCCTTGCCCCGGCCGAGACCAACAGCGATCTACCCTCGGTGCCCCTTCCGGCTGCTCTCGCCTCACCCGCACGTCAGCGACTGGTTGGACGTGACACCGAATGGAGCACCTTGGCTGACGCATGGCAGCGCGTTGAAGGGGGTGCCCGCGAGGTGGTGCTGATCGGCGGCGAAGCAGGCGCCGGCAAGACTCGATTGGCGGCCGAGTTCGCTCGGCATTGTCACGACGGGGGAGCCATCGTCCTGTTCGGTACATGCGACGAGGAGCTTGCGCTGCCCTACCAGCCATGGGTTCATGCGCTGGATCATCTGCTGCGGTCGCTGCCTGGGTTCGGTCGGCCGATCAACAGCGATCGTGACCTTGGCGACCTGCTGGTTCTGCTCCCGCAACTCCAACGGCTGGTGCCGGGCCTGCCACGCCCTGCCGCGGCGGATCCGGAGACCGACCGTTACCTGTTGTTTTCAGCCGTCGATCGCGTCCTGGCCAGTGCAGCACGGCAGTCACCACTGCTCGTTCTGCTCGACGACGTGCATTGGGCGGGTCGACAGACCCTCGAGTTGCTCAGGTATCTGGTGCGCGCAGGTGCGGCGTCGGGCATGATGATCGTGGCCACCTTCCGCGACGGCACCGCAGATCTCGCCGATTCACTGGCCGAGTGCCTGGTCGATCTGCAACGCAGTGAGAGCGTCTCGCGGCTTCGACTGGGCGGCCTCGATGCGGCCAGCGTCGAGCAGTTCGTCTCGAGTGCCCTCGATCAAGAACTCGACGGCGACCTGCGCCATCTGGCCGCGGCTGCTGCGGAGCGCAGCGGGGGCAATGCGTTCTTCCTGGGCGAACTGTGGCGACATCTCATCCACCACGGTGTCGTTGCCCGACAAGGAGACCGCTGGATCGTACGGCGCGACATCGCCAGCGTCGGTGCCCCCGACACGGTGAGAGATGTGGTGGCTGGTCGCATGACGAGGCTGTCTCGGCGGGCTCGCCGACCCCTCGAGCTTGCTGCAGTCGCCGGCCAGCGGGTCGAATCACGCGTGCTGTCGCTCGCAGCCGGAATGACGCCCGACGATGTTGCCGCCGGTCTCGACGAACTTGTCGACAAGGGTTTCCTTGTCAGTGTCGGTGGCCATCTGCTCACCTACCAGTTCAGCCATGCACTCGTACGCGACACTGTGGAGGAGGCGCTGTCGCCGTCCCTGAAGGCCGCCTTGCACCTCCGCATCGCCGAGGCGCTCGAGCAGGTGTACGAAAGTGATGAACGCTTGGTGTACGCCGAGCTTGCCCGACACTTCGGCGCAGCCGCCGCCGTGGGTGCTGTCGACCGAGGCGTTCACTACGGTCGACTGGCCGCCGAGCAGGCAAAGAGCAGCGGCGCCTACGACGAGGCGATCTCGCATCTCGAGGCCGTCTATCAACTCCTGCCCGAAGAGACCATCGGGGCGACCGTGGTGCTCGTCGATCTCGGCCAGGTGCAGACGCGAAGAGGTCAGTCGTTCAAGGCTCAAGACACGTATCGTCGAGCGTTCGATATGGCCCAACGCAGTGGTTGGGCCGACGTGGCTGCGCGTGCTGCGCTGGGGTACGAGGAGTCGCTGCATCAACCGGGCGCTCCCGGTGCGCCTGCAACCAGGATGGTTTCCGAGGCGATCCTCATGCTCGGTGATCGACAGCAACCACTTCGGGCTCGCCTGCAAGCCTCGCTGACTCGGAGCCTGTATCACTCGGGCGATACGGAGGGGGCCCGCAAAGCAGGCGACATTGCCATGGAGATGGCCCGCGCTGTCGGTGATGACGAGTGCGTCGTTGCGGCGCTGCAAGCCATCTCGATCATGGCGCCTGATCCTTCCCGATTACTCGAGACGAGCACTGAGCTCCGCGACGTGGCGATGAGTATCGGCGACTCGTGGAGCGCCGCGTATGCCACCGCCAACCTGTTTCGTGCCTTGCTCGAGCTCGGTCGCCTCGCCGAAGCGGGACAGATTCTCGAGCAGCACCGCACGATGTCGGACCGTGGCCGGTTTCTGCTGTTCCAATACATGAGCCTCGTGTACGAGGCAGTGCTGGCACTCGCTGCCGGACGGTTCGACGATGCCGAGCAGGCGGCCGAGCGGGCTCACGCGGTCGGCGAGTCGAGCAACACCGTGTTCGATGCCGGCGTGTATGGGTTGCAGATGTTCGCCATTCGACGCGAGCAGGGCCGCCTTGCCGAGGTGCTGCCCCTGATGCGGGTTCTGTCGTCGCGTCAGGACGATCAGTCGGTGTGGCGCCCAGGACTTACGGCGCTCTACGCCCAGACCGGCATGCTCGATGAAGCGCGTCATGAACTGGATGCCCTCGCACCGGGTGGGTTTGCCGCGGTGGCGCGCGATTCGGTGTGGCCCGCGTGCCTCACCTTCTTGGCAGAAGCCTGCATTGCCTGCGCAGCAGAAGAGCACGCTGGGGTGCTGCTGCGCGAACTCGATGCGTATGCCAACCGCAACCTGATGGTCGCGATGACGATCTGCTTCGGGCCGGCCGATCGCCTGCGCGGCGGCCTCGCGCAGCTGCTCGGCAACTTTGACCAGGCGGAGGATCATTTCCGCAGTGCCCTGGCTGTCGCGGATCGCAGCGCATCGCCGGTATGGAGGGCGCGTGTGCAGCACGACTGGGCGTTGCTGGCAGCGGCCCGCAACGACATGGCCACGGCAGACTCGTTGGCCAGGCGGGCCCATGCCACAGCGCTTGCGCTGGGCATGGAGGCGCTGGCCGCACAATCCGCTTCGATACTTGGTCGAACGGAACTGCAGACCTCGACGACAACCCACGACGGCATGTCATCGCGTGAGCTCGACGTGCTGCGTCTGGTCGCAGAGGGCCGATCGAATCGCGAGATTGGCGAGCAGTTGTTCATCAGCCAGCACACGGCCGCCAACCATGTGCGTTCAATTCTGCAGAAGACCGGCTGCGTCAATCGCGCCGAGGCCGCGGCCTATGCAGTGCATCGTCGACTCGTGCAACGACCCTCGCAACCCTGAGGGTCGACCGCCGTCCGACTACCGTCGACGGGCAATGACCGCGATGGTGGGCAATCTTCACCCCGAGTTTCGAGCCTTCTGGCATCCCGTGGCGTGGTCGCACGAAGTTGCCGCTGATCCGTTGGCCGTCACCTTGCTCGGCGTTCCACTGGTCGTCGTGCGTCGCTCTGGCGCGATCGCTGTGTTCTTCGACGAATGCCCGCACCGCGGTGCGCCGTTGAGCCTCGGCCGGCTCGAGGCTGACGAACTCGTGTGTGCGTTTCATGGCTGGCGGTTCGGGCTCGACGGCGCGGCAACGTGCATCCCCGCCCTCGGCGCAGGCGCACCCATTCCTTCGCGAGCGCGGCTCAGGCAACCTGCCGCGGTGTGCGAACGCTACGGCGTGGTCTGGGTTGCGCTGGAGCAACCGCGGTTAGCCATCCCGTCGTGGCCGGATGGCGACGACGAGCGCTTGGGAAGCTTCTCGCCGAAGGCGCACACCTCCGAAGTGCTCGCGGCCTACCAGACCGACAACCTGCTCGATTCGAGTCACTTTCCGTTTCTTCACGGCTCGTTGAGCTCGCGAAATCCGCTCGCGAGCGAGCAGGAGGTCGTCGCCCAGCATGAACTCGGCTTCTCGTCGGTGCAGCGTAAGTTGGCCGACGACGACCTCTCGACGGAGGGGTGGCTGCGGTACACGTACGCAGCGCCGTTCACTGTTCTGCTGCGTAGCGAGGAGCCCGATGGCGGCCTACGCCAGTCGTTCTTTCAGGCGATCCAACCGGTCGACGAGCGACGAACACGACTGTTCTTCATGGTGCGGGTCCCAGAGACCGACCCGACCGTGTTGAGCGAGCTGCTCGCCCAGGAGGAAGTCGTGCAACAGGAGGACGTGTGGATCACGGCAGCGCTGCGGCGCAGCGGCATGCCTTTGGTCGGTGCTCCCGATCTGCACGTACGGTCCGACGGCAATGCCATCCTGTTTCGCAGGGTGATGCGTCAGCTTCTCGAGCCGAGTGACGACTCGCCGCAGAAATGACATCGCCGATACGTCCCTGGTTCGTCGGAGCGTGGCGTCGACGGTCGATCACGGTTCCGGGCGGACTACCCACCGAGCCGTGCGAGGCATGGTGGGTTCAGTCGGGCGAGGCCTTCGTCGACGTCAGGGTCGCCTTGCCCGGCATGGAGCACAACGGTCTGCCGTATTCATCGACCCGTGTCTTTGCCGGCCGATTCGAGATTGCCGACGGCGAGGTGCGTTGGCACATCGTGCTGGATTCCGACGGGCTGGTGCCGCGCACCGACCGGGCGGCGGCCGACGGCCTGTATATCGCGCCACAAGATCCGCTCCTGATGATCGAGGATGCGCCAGGACGCTTTCGCGAGGACTGGGTGCAACACGCTGCCGGCGGAGACGTCGAGTTCGTGAGCGCTGCTCACATCGTGTCGGTCCGGGTCGGCTCGATCAGTGCAGTCGTGATGTCGACCGGCACGTCGGTCGTCGGACGCATCTGGCATCCGGAGGGATCGATAGGTATCGACGCCTGAACCGCTCAGCTGAGCTCGTTGATATCGCCGATCAGGGCGACAAGTCCGGCCACCGCGATCAGCAGCCAGACCGCACGAATGAGGACGGTGGTGGCGGCAATCGCGCGGACGCGTCGGACGATTTCGACATCGCGTACCATCACACAAAAGACGATTGCCGCAGCGGCAAATGGCACACCCACAATCGTGATCGGGAACAACACGATGGACAGAATGGGCAACACCCATCGTCGTCGACCGCGAGCGGTCCACGATCCGGGCCGACCCACCGCGTCGACAGAGATCGCGAGAGCGACGCCGAACAACGCAGGCAGGGCGACGAAGAGACCGATCGCCAACCACATGGGCTTCAAGACGGTGAAGTCGATGCCGTCGGCGTGAACGAGCATCGAGCCGGCCACGGCGCCTGCTGCCAGGCCGATCGTGAGGCGACGGAACCATGTCGGGCCCATCAACCACGGCGCGACCAACATGTACACACCTGCACCGATGACACCGACGACAGCACCCAGTTGCAAGAGGTTGTAGGTGCCACCGAGGGTGAACTCGCCAATGGTGAAGCCGTCGTCGCTCTCGACACCGTTGACGCTGTCGGGCGAGGTGATGCGCAGCACGAACATCGCCACGCGGCTTCCTACGCC
>JAYTZE010000671.1:0-5496 GCA_043742385.1 Ilumatobacteraceae bacterium | reverse complement strand
GCGGGGGGCTTGAGTGACGCCGATGCGTACGTCCACGTCGGTCCTTTCGATGAGGGTCGCAACCATCGTACGGACAGAACGAGAGAGATGGAACTTGGCCTGTGTCCTGATTCGTGGGAACCATGTCATTGACGCCATCCGCTCGGCGGGCGATGATCAGGTCGTGACCCGCCGATCTGTCGTCATCGTGGTCTTCGACGGCATGCAACCGCTCGATGCTGTCGGTCCGCACGAGGTGTTCGCCGGTGCCACCGCCGTGCTCGCCGCCCGGAAGCGGATCACCGCCGGTTACCACCTCTCCATCGTCTCCGAGCGCGGCACGCCGATCACGACCGAGAGCGGGCTACAAATCGTCACCACTCCTCTGCCATCGGATCGGATGAAGATCGACACCCTGCTGATCCCGGGTGGCGAGGGTTCGCAGTCGGCACGGTTCGACGAACCGCTCGTCAGTTGGATACGCGGTGCGGCGCAGAACAGTCGGCGCGTCGCCACCGTGTGCAGCGGGGCATTCATCGCCGCCGAGGCTGGTCTGCTCGACGGTCGCACGGTGACCACGCACTGGGCGCGGGCACAGCAACTGCAGGACGAGTATCCACGTCTCACCGTCAACCCCGACCCGATCTACGTTCGTGACGGAAACGTGTGGACGTCTGCCGGCGTGACGGCGGGTATCGATCTCGCCTTGGCGATGGTCGAAGCCGACCACGGCAGCGACATCGCCCAGACCGTTGCTCGTTGGATGGTGATGTTCCTACATCGTCCCGGTGGGCAAACCCAGTTCGCCGCGCCGGTGTGGGTGCCACGGGCAACGCGATCGGCAATTCGCGCCGTCCAGGACTACATCGATACCCATCCCGCCGAGGATCACCGTCTCGATCTGCTCGCCCGACGGGCGGCGATGAGCAGCAGACACTTCAGCCGAGTGTTCACCGACCAGGTCGGCGAGACGCCGGCGCGCTACGTCGAGCGTGTACGAGTCGAGGCCGCCCGCGCCGAGTTGGAGCTGACGGCCTCACCGCTCGACCTCATTGCCAGCAAGTGCGGTCTCGGCACTGCCGAATCGCTGCGACGCGCCTTCCAACGACGAATCGGCGTGGCACCCGATGCCTACCGCCGTCGATTCCGATCTCACCCCGGCTCCAACGCCCGGCGCCTCGACGCCGTGTCCTAGAAAGGCTCACTCTCATGCAGGTCGCCATACCCCTGTTCCCACAGTTCACCGCTCTCGACGCCGTCGGACCATACGAGGTGCTGCAGCGCATCCCGTCGATCGACATCACATTCATCGGCCACCAACGCGGCGAGGTGCGCAGCGAGAACGGCATGCTCGGTGTCACGATCGATGCCACGTTCGAGGAACTTCCGAAACCTGACATCGTGGTGTTTCCCGGCGGCGTCGGCACACGGCCGCTGGTACGCGACGACCGCGTTCTGGCATGGGTTCGTAGCGCTCACGAATCAACGTCGTACACGACATCGGTGTGCACCGGCTCGCTCGTGCTCGGGGCCGCCGGACTGTTGAACGGAATGACCGCGACAACACACTGGGCGTGCTATCCCGAGCTCGAAGCAACTGGGGCCACGCCCACGGCGCAGCGGGTCGTCGAGCACCTCGACCGCAGGATCATCACAGCCGCGGGAGTGTCGAGCGGCATCGACATGGCGTTGCGACTGGTCGAACTGCTGGTCGATCGAACCGCTGCCCAAGCCGCGCAGTTGATGATCGAGTACGACCCCCAGCCGCCATTCGACTGTGGCGCGCTGGCCAAGTGCGACGACGAAATCGTCAACCGGGTGATCGAATACGCCCAACTACGCAAGTAGACCGGCGTGTCAGAACGTGGTGGCGCAGAACGTGTCACCTTGGGGCAACGACGCTTCGGTGCTGACATCGGTGTCGCCACACAGTGCGCCGAGCATGCCCTTGACCATGCCGCGGTCGACGGCGCAGATCACAGGATGCTCGATCGCCACGTCGCCGAACGGGCAATGATTGTTGACGATGCGCAGCTGGTTGTTGCGCTGGTCGGCATGGGCGGCAAAGCCATGGGCGGTGAGCGCGTCGGCCACGGCCTGCATCGCCGACCGCAGGCTGCGCTGCCCCGCAACGACATCGGGACCTGACAGACCGGCGGCCATGGCTCGGCCGTACTCCTGACCGACTTGCTCGGCCATCGCCTCGGCCTGATCGCTGGGCAGCAATGCCAGCGCCTTACCGAGTAACGAGAGCACGAGATCATCACTGCGCACCGGCACGTCGATGGAGACATTGGCCACCGAGCGATAGCGCTTCGACGGCCGGCCGGCACCTGCGCCTTCGGCTCGTTCGACAGCGACCTCGAGGTAGCCTCCGGCGGCCAGGCGGTCGAGATGGTGGCGGGCGACGTTGGGGTGCAGGCCGAACCGCTCGGCAACCTGCGATGCGGTGACGCCTTCGGAATGCTCGCGTGCGTGCAGATAGATTCCACGGCGCGTCGGGTCGCCGAACGCGTTGGTGATGGCGGAGACCGTCGCGGTGAAGGCACCAGATGCCATCGCTGCGCTGGGCGGGTTCGCGGCCACGCCGGTATTCTACCTATCTGCGTAGTGGTAATTCGCTGCGACCCGTTTCCCCGACCTATCCCGGAAAGAGTGACCATGCCGGCAACCACCAGTGAGCAGATCATCGAGGCCCTTCGCCCGGTGGAGGATCCGGAGTTGCGGCGTTCGATCGTCGACCTGGGAATGGTTCGCAGTGCCGAGCTGGGCGACAACGGGGTTGTCGCGGTGCAGATCGCCCTCACCGTTGCGGGTTGTCCGTTGCGTAACGAGATCACCAGTCGAGTCACCGCGGCTGTCGCCCCGTTGCCGGGCGTCAGCAGGGTTGCCCTCGACTTCACGGTGATGACCGATCAGGAGCGTGAGGCTGTGCGGATGATGGTGCACGGCAACCCCGGTGCGTCGGCCGGCCAGGGCCAGGCCCACGGCCATGCCGAGGGTCGCACGGTGCCGTTCTCAGAGCCAGGGTCGAAGACACGCCCACTGTTGATCTCGTCAGGCAAGGGCGGCGTCGGCAAGTCGAGCGTCACCGTCAACCTCGCAGTCGCCCTTGCCGAACAGGGCTATTCCGTTGGCATCGTCGACGCCGATATCTACGGCTTCTCGGTCCCGCGCATGCTCGGCGCCGACCGAGACCCCGTCGTGATCGACGGCATGCTGGTGCCGCCCGAGAGCCATGGGGTGCGCTGCATCTCCATTGGGTACTTCGTGCCCGAGGGGCAGGCCGTGATCTGGCGTGGCCCGATGCTGCACAAGGCGCTCGAGCAGTTCCTGACCGATGTCTTCTGGGACGAGCCCGATTTCCTGCTGGTCGACATGCCGCCAGGCACGGGCGATATCGCCCTCAGCCTCAGCCAGTACCTGCCGCGTGCCGAGGTCTACGTCGTGACCACGCCACAACCGGCCGCACAAAAGGTCGCCGCATTGTCGGCTGCGATGGCAGCCAAGGTCAACCTTTCGGTGAAGGGTGTGATCGAGAACATGAGTTGGTTCGCCGGCGACGATGGCAAGCGTTACGAGATCTTCGGTAGTGGTGGCGGCCAGGAGTTGGCCGACCAACTCGGCGTCCCACTGCTCGGCAAGCTTCCGCTCGTACCCGAGTTGCGCGAGGGTGGCGACGACGGCATCCCGATCACGGTGGCCGATCCCGACAGCGAATGCGCCAAGTTGTTCCACGAGATCGCCCACCGCATCGCCGTCGAGTTCAAGTCGAAGAAGGTCTTCAACGCCGCCCTGAAAATCGGCTGACAGGTTCCAGGTCGACGATCGTCTGGCATCAGTTGGCACTCGAGACCGATTGTCAAGAAAACATACGGTTACGGTGATGAACAGGTAGTGAACTCACACGTTTGGGAGGGTCGCTGGGTTTGAGCGGGTTCTAGGATCGGTGGCACGATGTCGCACTTCGCCTTCGGGTCTTGGATGCTCAAGTCGGTCGCAGCCCTGTTGATGACGGTTCTTGTCGTCGGCTCGCACGGTACCGACGCAGCGGCGGCCCACCGGCTCGACGACTCCTGTCGGGACACTTCCGCCTGCGGTGGGCCCAAGGCGGTACAGTTCGTCCGTCGCACGTCAGTGGTGCGGCACGCCCACTCCGGACCATGGTTGGCCCAAGCCATCTCGGAGGTGCGCGATGCAAGTCACCCCAGCTACAGCGACGCTTCAGGTCACGAACGCCGCTAGCGGATGACGGTCGATGAGCAACTGACCATCTCGGTCGCTCGCGTTGCGGACACCGTTGTCGTCAAACTAACGGGCGAGATGGATCTCGCAGTTGAGGAGCAGATTCGGAACACCATCGCGACTGCTGCCGCCTCGCCTGGCCTCGTCGCTTTGCGTGTCGACACTACAGCGGTCAGGTTCCTCGACGCGTCCGGTGTGCGCAGCCTCCTCCTAGCGCGGCAGGCAGCCGACGATCACGGACTGGCGTTCGCCCTTGGAGCTGCTTTGCCGGGTCCGGTGCGCCGGCTCCTCGCGCTGTGCAGCCTCACGGAACGGTTCGCCGACAGCCAGTGCGAGAACGCCGTCACTACTTCAGGAGCGACCTAGTCGCAGCCAGCGCGAAGGAGATTCGTGGGTGACGTTCCGTGCCTCCACGGCGGCGCGATGATGACGTTCGCCGATGCCGCTGCGGGCGCGTTGACCTACTTCGCAACGAACGGCCAGGTCGCTGTCACGCCGCTCTGAACCCCGCAGCCGTCAATGCCTCAGTCGCCCCAGTGGCGTTGACCGTTCGAACCCACAAACGGATCGCCGTACATGTGGTAGCCGTTGCGCTCCCAGAAGCCCGGTTCGTCACTGTCACGCAGCTCCAGCGATCGCACCCACTTGGCGCTCTTCCAGAAATACAGGTGCGGCACCACGATCCGCACCGGGCCGCCGTGGATCGGCTCGATCTCCTCGCCCTCGAAGGCGTAAGCGACAATGGCCTCATCGGTGGTGATATCGGCGAGGGGAATGTTGGTGGTGTAGCCGAACTCGGCATGCTCCATCACATGAGTTGCACCAGGATGAACACCTGCCCGTTCGAACAGGTCGCGCACACGCACACCGGTCCACGAGGTGTCGAACTTGCTCCACTTCGTCACGCAGTGAATGTCGAACCTCGGTGTCACCGATGGCATCGCCTTCAACTCGTCGAGCTCGACGGTGAAGGGTCGCTCGACCAGGCCACCGACTGACAGGTTCCACTCGCCGGGCGAGTACGTGGGCACGTCGCCAACGTGAAGTACGGGAAACCGGTCGGTGAGGTACTGCCCGGGCGGAAGCCGGTCGGGGTCGTATCCCTTCTCGATCAATTCCTTGCGATTGCGGTCGAAAAAGCCCATGCCATAAGTGTGCCCAACTGAACCGTCGTTACACCGTCAGCACGATGAGGCTCGCCTACGCTGTCGCCAGTGACCAGCATCCCTCCCCGTCGCCGATGCCGACTCGCGAGGTGTAGATGATCTATCT
>JAYTZE010000670.1:0-2775 GCA_043742385.1 Ilumatobacteraceae bacterium | reverse complement strand
GCGGGTGTGCGGCGTGATCGAGAACATGTCGTCGTTCACGTGCGAGCACGGCGTCGAGTACGCCCTGTTCGGTACGGGTGGGGGCCAAGTGCTTGCGGACGAGATCGGGGTCGAACTGCTGGGCCGGGTGCCGCTCGAACCGGCTGTGGCCGCTGGGGGCGACGCCGGTCGGCCGGTTGCGATCGACGGAACAGGGTTGGCTGCAGCCGAGTTCCGGGCGATTGCTCGCAAGATCATCGATGAGGTGGCGCCGCCGGTCAACATGGCCGGGTGTTCTGCACGCATGTTGTCGCTGGTTGCGGCGGCGCTCGACGCTGCTGATCAGTCCAAGTCGGCCTAAACCCAGTCGGCCTAAACCCAGTCGGCATAGTCGGGGTCGTCCGGTAGCGAGATTCCACGTATGCGCCCGCTGACGTCCCGGCGCATTCTGGGCTGGATCGGCGTTGGTCGGTCGAGTTGGCGTGCTGCGGTCACGGCCGATGCCGTGTCGTTGTGAGCGGCGAGAAACTCGAGGCTCTTGATGGTGGGCAGCATCATCATCAACTCACGCTGCTCCTGACGGCGCAGGGCGTCTCGAGGACTCACCCATGCACTGGCGATGGTTTCGTTATCATCGTGGCGTGACGTCTGACCGGGCGGGGCAACGGCGACGAAGAAGCGGGTATCGAAGCGGCGAAGCGACTCGCCGACAGGCGTGATCCAGTGACTGACCCATACCAGGTCGTCGACCGCGGGGATGAGTTGATGTTCGCCGCAGAGCGCGCGCAGGTCGACCGAACCGTCGTAGACCGCCTGACGATGGTCGAGGGCGGGATGACCGTCGGTCACCATGGTTCCAGTCGCATCGGTTGCAAGCAGCACTCCGGCTTCCTCGTAGCACTCGCGAATCGCGGCGATGACGTATCCGGCATCACCCTCGCCGTCCGCTTCATCGACCTTTCCTCCGGGGAACACGTACATGCCGCCGGCGAACGCCGCGGCCCTCGTGCGGCGGAGCATGAACACTTCGATGCCTGCGTCGCTGCCCGCGTCGCGCAGCAGCATCACCGTGGCTGCCGGCTTGGCGGGGATCTCGTCGGCGGGCATTGCGGGCGACGGTAACGCGTTGCGTAGTCTTGCGCCCGTGTTGGTTTGGATGGATCTCGAAATGACCGGTCTGGACCCATCTCGACACGTCATCGTCGAGATTGCCACGCTGGTGACCGACAACGACCTCAACATCGTGGCCGAGGGTCCAGATCTGGTCGTGCATCAAGACGACGCTGCTCTCGCTGAGATGGACCCCGTGGTTGTGGAGATGCACACCAAGAGCGGGCTGCTCGATGCGATCCGCTCGTCGACGATGTCGCTCGCCGATGCCGGTGCGCAGACCCTGGAGTTCATCAAGACGCACGTCACCGAGGCGCGGCGGGTGCCGCTCTGCGGCAACTCGATCGGCATGGATCGTCGATTCCTTGCGGCGTACCTGCCCGAGATCGAGGAGTACCTGCACTACCGAAGCGTCGATGTCAGCACGGTCAAGGAACTGGTGAAGCGTTGGTATCCCGGGCTCAACAACACGCGGCCACGCAAGGCGGGGGCGCACCGAGCCCTCGACGACGTGCTCGAGAGCGTCGCGGAGATGAAGTTCTACCGCGAGCACGTTTTTGTACGGGTGATCACCCCACCAGTCACGGAGCATTCGCCCGAATCCACTTGAGCGCGCTCACTGGATTGACGCGCTGCTCGTCGACGTCGTCGAGCAGCGATCGCAGCCGGGACAGTTCGTTCGAAGCGCTGATCCCGTAGCGCAGCGGATTGGAGTCGGTGACCGCGGTACACGTGCGACACGCCCGTGGATGCATCGCGGTGAAGTACTGACCCGTGACCGGAGGGGCCAGTACACCGCACAACGTTTCGCGTCGGCGACCTTCGGGCCGCACGCTGGTGCGCAAGGCGTGGGTCTTGCCGAACGGTGCGATCGAGCCACCGCGTTCGTATCCGCTTCCTGACCAGGCGTCTCCTGTGACCTGGCCCGGAAGAGGACGTACGGTTCGCTGATGCTCGAAACCGTGGCGGTGTTCATAGGCCCGTTGGCGGCAGGCGTGGTTGCAGTAGAGGCGAGGACGGCCCGGGCGACAGGCGATGGCGAACTCCCTGGCGCACCATGAACACGGGCGATGCGTCGGACGGGGCTGGACGATACGAGGCATGCTGATCGTTCTACGCCAGGGGTGTCATACAGAAGCCGCGATGGTTTCGTGACCGGCGATCCGTGCGGTTTCCGGTCAGCTACTCGGGCCCGGTCACCCCTCACCCTGGTCGATCCACCACCTACCACTGCGACGCTTTCTGGCTCGTCGTGAATCGTCCGTGACGAAACGAGCACCGACCACCCGCATCCCCATCCCTTCCGAATCGTCCGTGACGAAACGCGCCCCGGTCCAGTTTCGTCACGGACGATTCACGACGACACCAAACCAGGCGGCGCTGCGGCGGCATTTCGTCACGGACGATTCACAAGGGTCTGGAACGGGGGGTGGTCCCGGGTGGCGCCTGGGTAGGGCTCGGTAGGGCTCGGTAGGGCTCGTAGGGCTCGGCAGGGCGCAACGGGCCGGTCGCGGCGGGCCGGGCTCGTGGGCCGAGATCGAACCTGGCATGCTGTGGTGACTGAGGGCCTGCCGTCTATGTCTGCTCTGTGGGTATGAGCGGGGGGCGGCCGATTCGGAACGCGAGCGGACAACGACCTGAGTCGTCGACGAGCCATCCGCTATGTCCGTCGGCACCGGTCGAATC
>JAYTZE010000669.1:0-2780 GCA_043742385.1 Ilumatobacteraceae bacterium | reverse complement strand
ATCAGGCCGTTGATGCAATGCGGCGGATTGCCGTCGACGCACCGCTGGCGGCCCGGTTGGCGGCCGCCGGTCGCCAGACCATGATGCGGCAGCCCACGTTGGCCGAGACCGGTAGTTTGATCAGCCATCTACTGTTCGGGGGAGACTGACGTCATGGGAGTTCGAAGCCAATTGAGCTGGCTGCGGCACAGCCAAGCCGCGTCGCAGGTCCTGGAGCAGCGGGTAGCGGCCATCGAGGAGCAGCTGGCCTCGTTGCACAAGGAGGTGGCACTGCTACGCGACCGTCAGCTCGACGAGTTCGACCAGGTGCGCGCCGCCGTGGCCGGGGCCACCGACGATCTGATGGCACGAGTCGATGCCCTGCGCAAGCAGGTCGACACGCTGTGAACAGCACCGACGAGACGCCCGCCGAGCGGCTGGCTCGCTGGACCTCCGTCGACGCGGCGATCGGGAGTGCTGCCGAAGTCGAGCAGTTGCATGCGCGGCTGGCCGAAGGCAACGCCGAGATCGCCGACTTGCGAGCGCGAATGGCGCAGCTGACCAATCGCGTCGCCCAGGTCGAGGCCGACAATGCCGACCTGCGGCGCACTGCCCGCCGCGTCCCGCTGACCAGCCTGGCCGGTCGGGTCTGTCGCCGCGTCTATCGCCGCGCCAGATCAGTGGCAGGCAGACTTCTGCGCCGATGACGCTGGTCAGCGTGATCGTGCCGAGCATCGGCTCCGGCGGCGAGATCCGTGGCAGCAGACGCACGTTTGTGGTCGAGTGCGTCCGCTCGGTACTGGCGACCGCGAACGTCGACATCGAGATCATCGTCGTCGCCGGCCGCGAGATGCCATCGGCGGTGGCCGACGAGCTCGTGCAACTCGGCGGGCAGGTCCGCCTCGTCGACTACGACGCCGCGTTCAACTTCTCCGCCGTCGTCAACCTCGGCGCCGCGCATGCCACCGGTGAACATCTGCTGTTGTTGAACGACGACACCGAAGTGGTCAGCGCCGACTGGCTGACGCAGATGCTCGGCGCCTGCGATCCCGGGGTCGGAGCGGTCGGCGCCAAGCTGCTGTTCGAGGACGGCACGTTGCAGCACGCCGGCCACACCTATCGCACAGCGCTCGGCCACGTCGCGTTCGGAATGCCCGGCGACAGCACCGGCCGCAATGGTGTGCTGACACGGCGG
The DNA here is from genome assembly GCA_043742385.1 of Ilumatobacteraceae bacterium. Classification (GTDB taxonomy): domain Bacteria; phylum Actinomycetota; class Acidimicrobiia; order Acidimicrobiales; family Ilumatobacteraceae; genus JAENVT01. The sequence continues at coordinate 1,606 of JAYTZE010000669.1, read as the reverse complement.
CGCGAGGTGGCAGGCGTGACGGCGGCGTGCATGCTGACACCGTTCTCGGTGTTCGATGCCGTCGGTGGGTTCACCGCGGGGCTGCCTGGCAACTACAACGACGTCGACTACTGCATGAAGCTGCGCATCGCAGGCTGGTCGTGCGTGTACGAGCCGGCCGCGGTGCTGTACCACTTCGAATCGAAGTCACGCGTCGCTGGCATCAAGCCCGAGGAGATCGAGTTGATCCAGGGTCGCTGGTTGACCCACCTCGTGCACGACCCATACACACCCGGCAACGTCTGACCGGCTACCGGAGCACGGCACGAACTCGGCGCAACACGCCTCTTGCCACGCGCGCCGGGCGCAGGCGGCCGAGCGTCGGCGTGGCGAGCGTGATCGGCACGACCTGGTCGAAGCGGGCGTACGGAGTCCACACGTTTCGGGCCCCAGTGGAAGCAAGGGCCGCGGACAGTCCGCGACCGGCCGCGTCGAAGCCGCCGTTGGCGCGGTCGCGGCACTCGCGCCAATGCGCAGCCGACACCGCTGCCGCAGCGAGCGAGACATGGCTGCACTCGCGCTCGATCAACAGGTCGTTGCCCGCACTGGGCGCGGCCACAGGCATGCCCGCCAATTCGTACTCGCGAAAGTTGGGCACGTCCCAGCCGGCGTGCACGATGATGTCGTGGTCGTTGGCGATCAGCGCGCCGACCAGCCCGGTGCCGGGGGATCGGGCCAGCCCGACCACGGTCTCCAACCAGTCGGGCGTCAGGTCGCTGCGGGGTACGAGCCCGGGCGCCACCGAGACCAACGCCTCGCACGGGAAGTAGTTGAACGCCCGATCCAGGGCGGCGGCGATCGACCAGTCACCCGGTACCGGCAGCAGTTCCCACCGATCGCCGGCGGCAGCATCCAGCACGGCGACGCGCTCGGCCGGCAGCGAGTCGGGGTAGGCGACAACCAGCCGCGTGGTTGGGTGTGTTGTGTGTAGCGATTCGATCGTGGCTGTCGCGCCCAGGCGATGGGCGGGCGCCATGCCGGCCTCGGCCCGCGTCGGCACCACCACGGTGACCGCAGTCGTCGGGGCCACGTTGCGCACAAGCCGATAGGTGCCCTCCAGCGGGCCGTGCACCACGATGGCATCGAGACCCAACCGGTCGCATTGATCCTGCACGGCCTGACGCCCGCGGGCGACGGCCGGCGTCAACGTCGAGCCTGCCCGCGACACCGACGTGCTGATGTGGCGCCAGTGGTACAACGGCTTCGACAGATGGACCACGCGTCGACCGCGTTCCCCGATCGCTTCCGTGGCGCGCAGGATGAGGTCGTGATCCTGCGATCCGTCGAAGCCGATTCGGAATCCGCCGACCTCGGTGATCACATCGCGACGCAGCATCGAGAGGTGGCACGTGTACATCGACGAGCGGAATCGCTCCGGGCTCCAATCGGGCTTCGGGAAGCGAGCCAGCTCGCCACCATCGGCCCACACATGGGTCTCGTCGCTGTAGACGTAGTCGATGTTGCCCGTGGAATCGATGGTCGCCGCCATCTGCGCCAGCGCCGACGGCACCAGCGCATCGTCGTGATCCAAGAACGCGACGAACTCGCCGCGGGCCATCGCCAGCGC
>JAYTZE010000668.1:0-2783 GCA_043742385.1 Ilumatobacteraceae bacterium | reverse complement strand
CGACCAGATCCGGGACAGCACCGGCAACGGCACGGCTGCCACGATCGTCGACGCCTCGAGCACTTCGCCGGTGGTCAACGTGATCGAGCCAGCGTCGGCGTCGATCGACTGCACGGTCACGCCGAGCCGCACTCGTTCGCCCAGCTGCGCGGCCAAGCCCGTGGCAAGTTGGTCGTTGCCGCCGACGACGCGGTGACACTCGGGCCGGCCGGCACCCTGCATCCGAGCGAGGCCACCAGCGAAGCGTTGACTGATCTCCTCCGGCGGCAACATGTACTCGGTGCGGATGTGGCGGCCGATCACCAGTCGGGACAGCACCGACAGGTCGAGCGAATGCATGAGATCTGCCAAGGTGCCCCACTCGTACTCGTCGCCATCGCCCAGGGCCGATACGGCACACTCCCACAGGGCCATGTCGGGTGCGATCGAGGCGTGCATCGACATCGGCACCGCACGGCCGCCTGCGTCGAGCAGTGTGGCTGCCGGGTCGAGTTCGGCTAAGCGTTCGGTCAGCGCCAGTCCCAACCTGGACGCCAGCGCCAACGCCTCGGCGTGATTGGAGTCGATGAATTCGGCGCCGCGTTCGCACGTCTGACCGTCGCCGAAGTGGTGGCTGAACACTCGCCCGCCAACACGATCACGAGCTTCGAGCACCATCACGCTCGCACCACTGGCCACCAGCACGTCTGCGCAACGCAAACCGGCCAGCCCGGCGCCGACTATTGCCACATCGAACATGTCAGGAACTCATGTCAAAAGAGCGTGGGCTGTTCGGGAATGATGCGGCGCGGCACCCCTGGCCACGGCACATAGTGATCCATGAACACCCATGTACGCCGATGGATCGCCGACGGCCCATAGGCCTGCAGCGCAGCCTTGTGAACCGGGCAGGGATAGCCCTTGTTGGAGTCGAAACTCCATTGCGGAAAGTGCTCGGCCTGGGCACGCATGATGCGGTCGCGGGTGACCTTGGCAAGGATCGACGCAGCGGCCACGGAGAGGCAATGCAGGTCGGCCTTGACCCGCATTTCGACATGGGCGACGTTGGCACCGACAAAGTTCCACTTCCCGTCGACCACCGCAGCGTCGGGCGTCACACCAAGATCCGCCAGCGCCCGGCGAGTCGCCAGGCGTTGCGCCTCGGCCATCCCCAGATCGTCGCACTCCGCCTGCGATGCGCCACCCACCGCCCAGGCGTCGCACCATCCGGCAATGCGGTCGAAGAGCAACTCGCGACCGGCCTCGGTGAGCATTTTCGAATCACGCACGCCGTTGACCCGTCGCTCTCGCGGCAACACCGCCGCCCCAACCATCAGTGGCCCTGCCCACGCGCCACGGCCGACCTCGTCGATGCCGACGATCACATCGTGACCGGCAGCCCACAGCTCTTTCTCGATCAGGCGCGTCGGAGCACGACCGGCCATCAGCGCAACACAATGGTCGGGGTGCCGGCGGCGACCTCGCCGACCCGCCACCACATGTCGGACAGCGACGACATTGCCGCCGGATCGATGGCCGCCAGCAGCCCGCCCGACGTCTGCGGATCCATGCACATCGCCTCGCCTACTGCCGTCGCCGACGAGTGCATATGGCCGGCGACGTAGTCGCGGTTGCGCGGATCGCCGCCCGTGCGTAGCCCGCGCTGCGCAGCCGCGAGCGCGCCCGGATACGTGCGCATTACCTCGGTATCGATCACGACCTGCACGCCACCACGTTCGGCCATCTCCCAGCCGTGGCCCGCCAGCCCATAGCCGGTCACGTCGGTCGCCGCATGAACCGCACTGCCGAGCGACTGCAATTCCTCCGACGCCGCCCGGTTCAACTGCCGCATGCCGGCGATTGCTGCTGACTTGTCGGCGGGCGTCCCGCCGGCCAGGGCCAACCCCGTGCCGAGCGGCTTGCTGAGCACCAGCACATCACCGGGCCGCCCGCCACCCTTGCGGAAAATACGCGCCGGGTCGACAACCCCCTGCACGGCAAGGCCGAAGATCGGTTCGGGATTGCGAATGGTGTGGCCTCCGGCGATGCTGCCACCTGCCTCGGCAACGACGGTCGCGGCGGCATCGAAGATCGCCACGATCGCCTCGCGCGGGAAGTGTTCGGGGAACGCGGCAATGTTGACCGCGATTGCCACCCGACCACCCATCGCAAACACGTCGCTACAAGCATTGGCCGCGGCGATCGCGCCGAAGTCGCTGGGATGATCGACCGGCGGAGGGAAGAAATCGGTGGTGCTGACCAATGCCACGCCGGGCGCCATCTGGTAGATCGCGGCGTCGTCGAAAGGCGCCAGACCGACCAACAGCGACGGGTCGATGCCCGCCGGCAGGTCCCGCACCATGTCGGTCAGCAGCGCCGCACCCCATTTCGCCGCACATCCGCCGCACGATGTCCACTCCGTCAGTCGAAGATCGGCGAATGGATCGACGGGGCGGTCGGCGGATTGATCTGCCACGGCGGTCACGGCGCCAGCCTACGGTGAAGGTTCCATCCGTCACGTCGGCAGGCGTGATCAACGACGCTGACTAGCGTCGCTGTATGTACTTCATCGGCCCGCATCGGTTCACCGAGACCGATGCCGAGCGCACCGTGCGATTTGCCGACGAGATCTTCGACCTCTTCGCAGAGCACCGTGACCCGACGGTGATCGAGCACCTGCGGCCACCAGCGCCCACGGGTGACATGGCTGCCGACCTCGAGGCCGTGTGGTCGTCGTGGACATCTGCTGGGCCGGCACTCCGTGCTGCCAATCTGCTGCCGGCGCGCGCCGAGGGCACCGTGGC
>JAYTZE010000667.1:0-25067 GCA_043742385.1 Ilumatobacteraceae bacterium | reverse complement strand
GACCCGTGTGCTGATCCTCAACCTGCTCGCCAGCGAGGCACGACCGATGAGCGTCGGTGAGATCGTCGAACGGCTCGATGTTGGCCAATCGACGATCTCTCATCATCTGAAGATCCTCGGCGATGTTCGCTTCATCCTCGTCGACCGCGTCGGCACGACGAGTTGGTGGCGGATCAACGAAGCCTGCCTCGATTGCTTCCCGACCGCTGCCGAACTCGTCATGGGCCGAGTACCGCGCACTGCTCCATGGGACGAATCGCAACTCACCAGCTCGAGGAGGACCCAATGACCCGCGAAGCCGACAGCCTACGCGAGGAGATCCGACGCCGATATGCCGTCGCCGCCACCGTGGCCGCCGGCGGACAACAAGCCATGGACGGACCGGCCGACGCCTGCTTCGGCACGGCGCTGTACGACGACCTCGACGGCCTACCTGAAGGCGCCGGGCTAGCCAGCCTCGGCTGCGGCAATCCAATCGCGGTCGCCGACCTTTCTCTGGGCGAAACGGTCCTCGACCTTGGCTCCGGCGGTGGCATCGACGTCTTGTTGTCGGCGAAACGCGTCGGCCCGCTCGGTCACGCCTACGGGCTTGACATGACCGACGAGATGCTTGGCCTCGCTCGACGTAACGCCACCGAGGCCGGCGCCACCAACGTCACCTTCCTCAAGGGCCAGATTGAACAGATCCCACTGCCCGACGCGACCATCGACGTCATCATCTCGAACTGCGTGATCAACTTGTCCACCGACAAACCAGCCGTGTTCGCCGAGATGCAGCGCGTCCTGCGCAACGGTGGGCGGATCGGGATCAGCGACATCGTCGTAGACAATGACCTCGACCCGGCCCTCATCCTCGAACAGGCAGCACGGATCGGGTGCGTCGCCGGAGCCCTCACCTTCGACGCCTACCAACGACAACTCACCGACGCAGGCTTCGCCAACATCACCGTGACTGACACCCACGAATTCGGCGAAGGGCTCCACTCGGCAATCATCCGTGCCACCAAAGAGTGACCGCCGATATCAACGTCCGAGCGATGCACCCCGCATCGGGCAACTCAACGGCATCTGGCGAGACATCCTGCGCCTCGAACGCCGAAGCGCTGTCGTGGGCGGCCGATTTCAACTCGGTCGCTGCTTCACGTTGGCGGCCAGCAGCGATACGACTTCGGCGATTCGCTCCGCCCTGACATCCGGTCGTCGCTTCGTGGCGTTGATCCAGCGCAAGTACGCGTTGCGGTAGAACTGGGCGATCCCGTCGAAGAAGCTGGCCGCATCGGGATTCGCCTCGAGCGCTGCATGGAAGTCAGGCGCGAGGTCATCTCGTTGAGGTCCCTCGGGTGACAGCACAACTGCGACGGTGTCGCCCTCAGCGATACCGCAATCGCGGCGCCAAGCCGGTCCGAGAACGATGCCGTATCCATCACCGAAGGTCTCGACGACAGCGCGAACCCGGTGAGTGTCGATGGTTCCAGCGACGTGATGCTCACGCTTGGTTCCCCAAACCTCGTCGGGTAAGAGCGGCAATGGCACGATGACCCGACCCATCGGGCCGACCGCGACAACAGCATCGAACGATCGCGTGCTGTCGGGCATGCTGGCATTGTCTCATTTCGTGTGGCCACGTCGAGCCGACGACAACTACTGGCGGGTTCACGCTGCGATGAGCGCGTCGCGCAGTTGCTGGACGTTCAGCGCACCGGCGAGGCCATGATCGGTCGGGTACGTGCGGCACGACAACCCGATCGGATCGTCGCCGTCGGCGAACACATCACGGTCGTCGATCAGCACCGTTGGCGACCCGCGGAACCGCAATCGGTGGGCATCGTCATTTGTCTCGACTTGGCGTCGATCGAAATCGAAGCCGAACTCGACGGCGAGTGCTTCCAGGTTGGCATTTGTGGCTTGCCAGTTCGGGCACCCATCAAAGACGCCGCCGACATCGCCCGCCCGGCCATCGCCACCGTTCGGATTCCCCAACGCATCCCTCGTGGGCTCCACAGCACGTGGATCCCGTCGCCCCACCGGTGATCCACAACGAAGGACCGATGCGCGGGACGGGTGGCTGACCGCCGGTTCTGAGAGGATGGTCCAGTGGGGCGCCGGGCCGAAGTGGTGTGGAGGGTGGCACGCGACCCGCAGTTGTCGCGCATCCAAACCTCGTTCGTCGGTTTTGCCTTCGCCGAACACGCCACGTGGCTGGCGATCCTCGTCTTCGCATACCAGCGAGGCGGGGTGGGCGAGGCGGGTGTGGTCGCCGTGGTGCAACTCACCCCGGCCATCTTCGTTGCCCCGTTCGCTGCCTACGCCGGCGATCGCTTCCGACCCGAACGCGTGCTCGCCGCGGGATACGCCGCGCAGGCAGTATCGATGTCCGCGACCGCAGCCGCGATGTGGGCCGACCGGCCGCTGATCGCGTATGCCACTGGTGCGGCCGCCGCCACGTGCGTCACGTTCAGCCGACCCGTGATGGGGGCAATCCTTCCGATCGTCGCCCGCACTCCGAACGATCTGGTAGCTGCCAACGTGGTGACCGGTTTGACCGAGTACGTCGGCATGTTCGTCGGACCGTTGATCGCAGCGGTGGTGCTCGCCCAGGGGTCGCCGGCGCTGGTCTTCGCCATCTGTGCGGCAGTGATTGGCAGCAGCGCAGTGTTGTCGTCGCGGCTGACGTTGGTGAACGACGATCTCGCCGACAGGCCGCGCATCGACGCGGGCGGGGTGATCGCCGAGATGTTGGGCGGCATTCGCGCGCTCCGAGAGCACGCCACGTTGCGAGTGCTCGTGCTGCTGGTCGTAGCGGGTGCGGTAACCCGAGGCGTCACCGATGTGTTGATGGTGATGTACGCCGAGTCCCGACTGGGAGCCGGTGGCGGTGCAGCGGGCGTCCTGGGAGCCGGGCTCGGCGTCGGAGCGGTGCTCGGTGCGGTCGCGTCTGCCGGATTGATCGGTCGGTCGCGCTTGCTGCCGTACCTGTTGGTGAGCGCAGTGCTTGCCGCCACGCCCTACTTCGCATTGGCCGGCATCGACGCACTCCTGCCGGCGGTGGCGATGTTCGTTGTGTTCGGGATGGCCGAGAGCCTGCTCCGCGTGACGACCGATGTGGGGATCCAGAGCGGAGCGCCCGATCGCGTGCTGGCGCGGATCTTCGGAGTGTGCGAGGGCCTCCAGATGGCCATGGTGGCGTTCGGCTCGCTGATGCTGTCGGTACTCGTGAACGCCGTGGGCTTGAACTCGGCGCTCGCCATCATCGGCAGCGTTACAGCAATCGTCATGGTGGCGGGAGGCGCCTGGTTCCGGCACCTCGGCGGCGACGTGCCTCCTCCGCCCGAACATGTGGTCGTGCGCATCCTCTCCGATCCGGTCTTCGAACGTATCGGCGGGCCGGCGGCAGCGCGCCTCGCTGATCGGGTCGACGTGGTCACGGCGGAGCCCGGCCAGGTCGTGATCGCCCAGGGCGAGCCGGGCGACCGCTACTACCTCATCGTGGACGGCACCGTGGTCGCCACCATCGGTGGCGATGTCGTCGGCACGATGGGGGCGGGGGAGTCGTTCGGCGAAATCGCCCTGCTGCGCGACGTGCCGCGAGCGGCGACGATCACCTGCGTCACCCGGGTGGAACTCTTCGCGATCTCGCGAGACGACTTTCTGGCGACGGTGAGGGGCCACCCGCGCAGCCTGGCGACCGCCAAACGCATCGCCGAAGGTCTCGTGCCCGACTAGGTCTGGCGCGGTGGGTCTCTCTTCGAGCGATTGGGTCCTCAAGGTTTCGTCAAACCGGTCGATGGGTACCTAAGGGGACAAACAGGTGACTTCTTGGCAGCGGACAGATCTAGACGAACAACAGACATTTCGGCAACACGTCCGTTTACGCGCACCACTGGCGTGGTCGGCCTCCTCCTTGTGCTCACGTCCTGTCGTCTGCTTGGCGGCGCACCGGTCGTCCACAACTCGTCCACCGAACGGGACATTGTCGCCGCCGCTGGATGGACCCGCATCGCAATCACCGAGAGTTACCTCATTGTTGCAAACGTGCTCCCAGGCGAGGAGATGTTCACTTCCGCCGAAGTCGACGCCGAGCATCCCATCGAGGGCGAACTGATCATCTCGGGCACCGGCCGGGCTCTGAGTACCAACTCCCGACACATCGAGACCCACATCTATGACCGGAGAACCGGTGTTCCGCTCACAGACCTGAACCCGACCATCGTCGTTCTCAACCGAACGACCGGCGAACTCACTGATGTGGAGGGCACTCTGATGCAGGATGTGAACATCGGAGCGCTCGATATCCACTACGGCAACAATGTTGCCATGGTGGGCAACAGCGATCTGCGCCTGACGATCACTGTTGGCGACGAGGAGGCGATCCTCGATGGCCACCTCGACTAACTCCCGAACGCTGCATCGGCGAATCACCGACCTGACAGTCGGTAAAAAGCTCTTCATCGGCTTCGCTGCGCTGACCGGTGTGCTCGCCCTCGTGATCGGCTGCCTGTTCCTCACCGTCGCACGCCTCGGTAGCGCCAACGATCACATCGTCGAAGAGGCGGCCGCCCGATCCCAAGCGGCGGATCAGCTCCAGATCGCCGCGGGCCAACTCCACACAGCGCAGCTGGCCTATGTGCTCGATTGGCCGACGACACGTACGCAGTTCGAACAGGCTTCGAGTCAGTTCGAAGCAGTACTACAAACTCTTCGCGAGAGTGCTGACGATCCGGTAGCCCAGACCCTGATCCACAAGATCGCGACCGGATACCAGACCTTTCTCGCCACCGATCAACTGATTTGGGACGCACTGCAATCCGGAGATCCGGTGCTGGCGCGCAACCTCACCCTCGGCGCCGAGGCGCTCGCGTTCGGATTCATCGCCGACGACGCGTCGAAACTCTCCGAAGCGGCTGAGGCCGGCCGTCTCGACGCCGTCGTGGCGTTTGAGAGCACTTCGTCGGATGCACGCCTTCTTGGTCTGTTGCTCGGTATTGCCGCTCTCATTGTGATGGTGGTCGCCAGCTGGGCGATCACCAAGCTCATCAGCGATCCCCTGCACCGAGTACAATTAGCCGCCGAGCGAGCTGCTGACGGCGATCTCCAAGCCGAAGCGGACGTCGATAGTGACGACGAGACCGGACGACTGGCGCGCGCGTTCAACAGCATGCTCGGCAAACTGCGCCTCCGCGAGGAGACCTTGATCGCTGAGCATCGCCGTCAGGAGACCTCGAGCAAGGTGCATCGCGCATTCGAGATGTCCGACGACGAAGCGATGGCACTCGACGTGGTCGGACTCACCATGGCCGATCTGCTCCCGCGACACTCGGCGGAGTTGCTTCTCGCGGACAACAGCAAATCAAATCTGGAACAGGCCGTCGTGTCCGGCGCCAACCCCGACGGTCCCGGCTGTCCTGTCGGCTCCCCGTTTTCCTGCGTTGCGGTACGCAGTGGGTCTGCTGTGACGTTCCCGTCCAGCACGGCGCTCGACGCTTGTCCACATCTGCGAAACCGTGGCGTTGCACCGTGCTCTGCGGTATGCCTGCCGGTCACGTTCATGGGTCATGCAATCGGTGTCATCCATGCAGTCGGTGCCGAAAATCAACTCCCGACCGACGCCGAGATTGACGCAGTAACCATGCTGTCGGGCCAGGCGGGAGCGCGGATCGGCATGTTGCGCACCATGATTCGTACCCAAGTACAAGCCTCGACCGATTCGCTCACCGGACTGATGAACAGGCGCACGTTCGAATCACGAATTCGGTCGCTGCGCCGCAACGAAAGCCAATTCGTATTGGTCATGGCAGACATCGACCACTTCAAACGAGTCAACGATACTCACGGTCACGAAACCGGCGACCGTGCTCTCAAGACGTTCTGCGAAGTGGCCAGGAGCTACCTCCGCCAAAGCGATCTGATCGCCAGATGGGGCGGCGAAGAATTCGCCCTGGCGTTCTGCGACTCGAACCCACTACAGACGCGCGACATCATCGATCGGATCCGGCTTGGACTGTCAGCACGACTGTCCACCAGCGATCTGCCAGTCTTCACGGTCAGCTTCGGTATCGTCGACACAGACAACTGTGCGACCCTCGAGCACGCAATACGTCTTGCCGACGATGCGCTCTACGACGCAAAGGCACAAGGCCGCGATCGCTCGATCATCGCCTCGACCGACGACCAGGCCGCCTCGGCGACCACGCAACCGACCATCCGAGTCACGGAGAAGCTGCGATCGGACGTCGGAGTCCTCGCAAGCCTCGCTCGCGACGACGACCCGCTCGACAGCTGACCCCCGGCTCGGCCGGACCCGATACTGCGCACAATGTCGTCGAGGCCGATGCTTGGTCACACGTTGCTGGCCTGACCATCGGTCAGGACCTGTCGAACCGAGCCGTGCAGCTGCGCCCACCGGTCCCGCAGTTCAGCCTCGGCAAGTCCTTTCCTGGATTCGGGCCGACAGGCCCATGGTTGGTGACACCCGATGAATTCGCCGATCCCGACGACTTGGCGTTGTCGTGCGCGTTGAACGGCGAGACCAGGCAGGACTCGCGCACCAATGATTTGATCTTCTCGGTGCCCGCGCTCATCGAATGCCTGTCGGGCATCGTCACACTTTTGCCTGGAGACGTGATCTTCACCGGCACGCCGTCGGGTGTCGGCGTTGCTCGTAGGCCACCCGCTTCCTCTCGCCCGGCGATGTGCTGGTGTCGATCATCTTGCACGCGACTCCGCAATCAGGGTTCCGAGTACCAACCCTGTCGGCCGAACACCTCGCCGATCTCACCTGGGCGCGCTGCCAGATCGAAGGTCTCACGGTCGGAGAATCGGTCACCCACGGCGACACCGACTGGGAGGCGAACCTTGTCGCGGCTCATCACGTGCTCAATGTGACAGCGCCGCTCACGAGCGACGGCGTCAGTCCGGCGTGGATGAACGCCCATCGCCGATTCCACACCGCGCTCGCGGCGGGTTGCCCGAACGCGACCCTGCTCGAGGTTCGTCAACGACTCTTCGACGAAGCCGAGCTCTACCGCCACTGGTCCGCACGCGCAATCGGATCCAAGCGAGACATCGCCAAAGAGCACGCTGACCTGCTCGCCGCTGCGCTGAATCGCGACCCAGAGCTCACCGCCCACTTGCTCCGAGACCACGTGCGGTACACGGCCAAACTCGCCGTGGAGGCGGATACCGCCCCGGCCGTACCGCGCTGACCTCACGTGTCGAAGGCCTTCATCACGATGCGACCCACGTTCCGTGGAAACCCGGCACTGGCGCTCGACGTCGTGGCCGAAGGAGTGGAAACCCGCGAGCAGGCCGAAGCGCTACGGCAGGTTGGCTGCCCTCGCGGACAGGGGTATCTGTGGAGCCACGCCGTTCCACCACATCGCTTCTTGGAACTCCTCGCCGCACAACGGGTGCCTCATGCACCGGAGGCGGTACCGACGAGCAGCGCGGTCTGCATCCAGTCGCCGGTGTGAGAGAGGCAGGCGGTCTTTGGGCTCATCGGTTGGCCACCAGTCCTGAGAGCCGCCCGACAACCAACTCGCATCCCGTCGAGGCGGGCGCATTTTGCCCCTCAGATCGCGACCCGGTCGTGCCGATAAGGCCATGTGGGCCAAAAAGACGACGCGGCAACGGATCGCTGGCTCGGGCGGCCGTGGCTGTCGCGCGCTGTTCGCTTCGTCGTGTGCGCGGCGCCGTTCGCTTGCTCAGTTCTCAGCGCTCTCGCGCTGACGAATCTGATTCCTCTCGCTCACAATTGGCCGGCCGCGGTGATTCGCCTGATTGTCATTGCTGCCGGAGCGACGATCGTGCTGTTCGGGGCCGATCGCGTGATACGGCGGATGCTGCCGCTCGCTGCGCTCCTGAGCTTGACACTGGTGTTTCCCGATGAAGCACCGTCACGATTCAAGATTGCGTTGCGTTCCGGTGGTACGGCCGAGCTCAAGCGACGACTGGACGAATATCGCCGAATCGGCGCGAACGAACCTTCTCTTGCTGCGCAACGATTGTTGGAACTCGTCGCCGACCTCAGTCGGCACGATCGGCTGACGCGAGGCCACTCGGAACGGGTCCGTGCCTACTCGCAGATGATTGCCGCAGAGCTCGGGTTGTCCGACCTGGAGATCGACAGTCTGAGATGGGCTGCCCTGCTGCACGACATCGGCAAACTCGAAACACCCTTCGAAATCCTCAACAAGCCGGGTCGGCTGACCGACGAGGAGGTCGAGACGATCAGACGTCATCCCGGTGCTGGCGCGAAGTTGGCTGCGCCGTTGGCTGGCTGGCTCGGCCAGTCGATTCGTGCGGTTGGTGAGCACCATGAGCGCTGGGATGGCAACGGATACCCGAATGGGTTGCGAGGCATCGACATTTCCTTGGCTGCGCGCATCGTCGCGGTCGCCGACACCTTCGACGTGATGACATCGGTTCGCTCGTACCAGAAGCCGGTCTCGGCTGCTGAGGCCCGAGAGGAACTCGCCCGATGCGCCGGCACTCAGTTCGACGCCAATGTGGTGAGGGCGTTCCTGAGCATCTCGATCGGCAAGCTCCGTCTGGCGATGGGTCCACTTTCGTGGATCACCCAGCTTGCGTTCTTCCCGGTGGGCATCGTTGGCGCCTCGGCTGCGCCTGCACTGATGGTTGTCGCCGGGTTGACCGCGGCGACCGTTGGCAGCGCAGTCGGGCCCAGCACAGAAGACACGCGCCCAACTCGGCCCTCGACGGCTTCGATCGTCGAAGGCCTGTCGAGCGAGACCGATCAGCCGACCGTGACCGTGACCGCCGCGACCGAGGTGTCGAGTCAGACGATGGAATCCGCAGAGACCAATCCGCGCAGCGAGACGTTGCCGAGCAACCCCACCGACTCGACTGTGTTCACGCTAGAACAGCCGACCACGACGACTACGGGTTCACGCACGAGTACCACCGTCTCGGGCGCTGTGGATCAGACTGTTCCGGTCAGTCTCTTTCCAACGTCGATCCCCGCTCCGACGACCGGTGTCGCTGTGCCGCGCCCACCGTCGGCATCGATTCCGACCTCGACCTCGCCCGACACCCGTGCATCCCCCAACACCTCCGCACCATCCACCACGCCGCCGACCGCTGTGTCGACGACGTCGACTCCATCACCTGCGCCCAGTACCCGGACCTACCTGCTGGGATCCTCGGCCGCCGGCGATGTTGAATCCCGGGCTGTACTGCCGCTCGTTGATCGAGCTCCGCTCAACACCGGCGCCCTTCCGAACCTCGACACCGATCGTGACGACCGGCCCGGTCGCCTGCTGAAGAAGGACTCACTGCTCGCCCTGGGCGATCCAGACGCGATCCAACGATTCCGCCTGGACCCTCCTGGCTCGATCCGATTGAGTGGCCCGATCAGGCTCCTTCTCTTTGCGGCTGCGAAGAATTTTGTCGACAACCGAGTGCAGACGCAGGCGGCGATCGTCGACTGCATCGATGGTGTCACACTCTGCAATGTGTTCGCGGCAGCAACGGTCACCTTCACCGGAGCCGACAACCAGTACACAGCGTTGACCTTCGACTTCGGCGCGCAGACGCGCACCCTGCCTGCCGCACACCACCTGGAAGTGTGGATAGTCGTCACTACAGGCTCTGAGCGCGACATGTGGATGGCGTACGACACCGCAGGGTATGAAAGTGCACTGACCCTGACGTCATAGCTTCAGGTTGTCGGTCTACCGAGGCTGACTTCAGCCGAGCAGGCCAGCACAACAAACCGAGGGCACGATCACGGCGACCGAGGCGTTCTCGAAGCAGGAAATCAATTCGCAGACAGCGCGGGCTCAGTCGTAGTTGTTGATGAGGCGCACGCTGAGCGTCATCATGAGGGCCGCAGCCGCGGCGACCACGAGGAACCCTCGGCCGAGAATGGCCCAGTCGAAGCCGTCCAGGATGAGGGATCGGGCTGCTTCCATGATGTACGTCACGGGGTTGATCGTGGCTGCAATCTCCATTGGTCGTGTCAGCAGCGGTCGCGGAACGAAGCTCGGTGTGAGGAACAGCAGCGGGAAGAATACGAGGCTGCCGGCGTTGGTGGCTGCAGCGCTTCGGGTCTTGAGTGCGATGAGCTGCATGAAGCCGCTGAAGACCATCGCCCACAGCGCGATCATGATGACCAGCACCCCGAATCCGAGGACGCCGCTCTTGATCCGCACTCCGAACGGCAACGCGATCGCGACCATCACTGAGGCGATCACGACGCTCTTGATCAGTTCGGCATAAAGACGTCCGACGATGATCGAGACCCGCGAGATGGGTGTGGCCCGGAGCTTGTCGAAGTAGCCGCCCTCGATTTCTTCCACCAAGTACAAGGCAGCGCTGCCGAACGATGCGGCGAGCAGCAACGAGCTCGGTAGTTGGAATGCGGCATAGTTCTGGCCTTGCAGGAACGCGGTGCCCTCGGTCGGGAAGATTCGTGCTGCCTGGCCGACGTTGACGACGAGGAAGAACAGCGGGATGAACAACGTCGGAATGAGCGAGTCGGGCGTGCGCAACGCTTCCCGAAGAGCACGTCTGCCCAGGATCAATGAGTGGTTCACATTCATACCTCCTTGACCTCTCCGGCGACTCGTTCGCGGCTGCGCCCTGTGGCGTCCAAGAACACGTCGTCGAGGGTCGGGTCGCCGTCGAGCCCAACGCGTCGTCGGAGTTCGGATTTCAAATCGGTCGGTGTTCCCTCGCGGACGATCTTGCCGGCGTCGATGATCGCCAGACGGTCACAGAGCTGGTCGGCCTCTTCGAGGTACTGCGTCGTGAGAAACACGGTCGTGCCGAGCGTGTTGATGCGGCGAACCTCGTCCCACACCGTCAACCGACTCACAGGATCAAGCCCGGTCGTCGGTTCGTCGAGGAACAAGACCTCGGGTTGGTGCACCAGCGCCGACGCCAGATCCAAGCGGCGCTTCATGCCACCCGAGTATCCCTTTATTCGCCGATCGGCTGCATCGACCAACTCGACCAACTCGAGCAGCTCCTGCGCGCGAACCCCGGCATCGGCGGCAGACATGCCGAACAGGCGAGCCTGCAGCGTCACCAGCTCGCGCCCTGTCTGACGAGGATCGAGTCCCGCCTCCTGCAGCGCGACGCCGATCTTGCGCCGAGCGCCATGCGGATCCGCAGACACGTCGACACCGGCGACACGCGCGGAACCTGACGTGATCGTCATCAGCGTCGTCAGCATGCGCACTGTCGTCGACTTGCCCGCGCCGTTCGGGCCGAGAAACCCGAAGATCTCACCCTTCCGAACGGCGAGGTCCACGCCGCGAACGGCCTCGACATCGCCGTCTTTGCCGGTGAACAACTTCACCAACGCAACAGCCTCAATCGCGTCCACGATTGCCGCCCCCCTGAGCTATCGAGTGCTCATTCTCATCGTGTCGCTCCCACCACTCGTACGCTGGCGTCTGTGGCCAACCCGTCGGCGAGTCCTCCCAGGCTTCCATCCTTGCGAACGCTGTGAGGTCGAGCAGACTCCAATGACTACCGACAGTCTCGAGTCCGCGAAGCCGGTAGTCCTTGGTACTCGGCATCATCGGCATCCTGCGAGGCATTGACTGAGCAGTGGCATCTCGCTCCAGGCGGATGTCGGTGCGGGAAGAAACAGACATTGGTTCCTTTCGTGGGCGACCGCCGTAGCGTCCGCCAGGTCAGACGCTTGTGGGTACGCCGAACAACAGCTCGAGGTAGCGGCGTAGATGTGCGATGGAATCGAGCACCACCGCCTCGTCGTCGGAAGCCTTGGCCAGAATGAACGAGCCTTGGAGCACCGCTTGGGTGTGACGGGCGAGACTCTTGGCGTCGACCCCTTCGTTTCCGGCGTTCGCGAGCGCAGCCGTGATGTCGGCCTCGAGTGTTTCGGCGTGTCCGAAGATGCTCTCGGCGCACGCTTCGCGCACCAAAGGGATGCTGTCGAATGCCTCTTGGACCATGGTTCCGGCCAGGCATGTGTAGTCGGCTGGCTGGCCGTGAATCAGCGATGCCCTCAGATCGAGATAGGCGAGCACCCGGTCCGCGGGGTCTGTCAGGTCGTGGTACGGAGCCGCGGCGAATAGCGCCCCGGTAGTGGTCGACCAGTATCGGGCAGCCTCAATCGCGAGCGCGTCTTTGGTGGCGAAGTGGTGGAAAAACGCCCCCTTGGTCACTCCCGCCGTGGAGCACAAGTCGTCCACAGTCGTCGCATGCAGTCCGCATGTCCGAATCTCGCGGATCGCCGCGTCGAGTAGGCGGATGCGAGCACTGCCTCGCCCGGTCCGTCGGTTGTCGTTCGACTGCATTTGGATAACATACCAACTAGTTGGTTTCTTTGTCAAACTGTTACAACCCGCTGGGATCGTTGGCTCGTCCTCGTGCTCCCATCAGTTCGCGACCAGATTTTCTTCGAGCTTGCTCAACGTCTGGTAGCCGAGTTCGACCGCGCCGAAACTAATCGTGGCGGCGCGTTGCTCTGCGGTCGGGTGAAGCTGCCTGAGCGTGACGAATGTCTTGCCGTCGGCCTGTTCATCGAAGGTGACCGTCACCCGGAAGCGGTTGGGATCGTCGTCGACGTCGTCGCCGTGATCGAACACGAGCCGCTCGTTCGGCACGATCTCGAGGTACACGACGCGATTGGCGTAGTGCTGACCGTCGGGAGCCGTGAGGTCGAAGCGCCACATGCCGCCGGGTGTCACGGTCATTTCGTGGACCGTGCATGTGAAGCCGTCTGGCCCGAACCACCGGCCGATTCCGCTGGTAGTCCAGGCATCGAAGACGCGGGCTCGTGGCGCATTGATCACTCTTGACAGCACGATCTCTCGGTCTTGGTCAGTGCTCATCGGTGGTTTCTTCTCGGTTGGTGGTTGACGCTTCCGCAGCTTCATTCAGAAAGCCTTCGAGTCGATCGAGGCGTTCTTCCCAGACCGAGCGAGTGTGCTCGACGAACGCGGTGACGGTCTGGAGGGTATCGACACGTAGCCGGCAGGGGCGTCGCTGAGCGTCGCGCCGGCGCGTGATGAGCCCGGCGGTTTCGAGCACCTTCAGGTGCCGCGAGATTGCCGGGAGACTGATGTCGAATGGTGCCGCCAATTCGTTCACCGTTGCTTCGCCCAGCGCGAGTCGCGACACGATTGCCCGGCGCGTTCCGTCGGCGAGGGCAGCAAAGGTTGAGTCGAGTTGGGCGCGGGCGAACATATTTAACATCTTAGTTAACTACAGCGACTCTCTGCCGTCAACACCGGCGCCGATCCGGCGATTGTGGAGTTGCTTGCCGCAGCTCGGTCGTTTCCCATCAACGGCCTCAGCGTGAGCCAGGAACTGCTCGCGGATCTTCATGGCGGGTGACGAACGCATGACCGTGCTCTCCCAGGTTCGCGCACTCGCACCTCGATCGGGCTCGCCTTGAACGTGCCTGACCCAACCCTCAGCGCCAACGTGAAGTGATCGAAAGGTTTGTACCTCGTCACGGCCGGCGCACCCAGACGGTCGTGCTGTGCCACGACGGCTCACCGCATGCCCAAGCCGCGACACACACCTTGAGTGTTCTGCCCTGGGCGCATCAATTGACCGTCACAATCGTTGCGGTCAAAGACGGCCGTGCCGACGTGCATCGTGCCATCGACGGCGCGACCGGCGTGCTGCAGGGCGTCGGCGCCGTGGTGCATCATCAGATCCTCGCTGGCGATCCAACCGAAGAGCTGTTGACCTATCTCGCTCGTCACAAGCCCGACCTCGTCGTACTCGGCACGCGCGGCCTCACAGGTGTGCGCCGTTTGGTGATCGGCTCGACTGCCGGAGTTGTGGCACACACCAGCGATCATTCGATCCTGCTCGCCTGCGCACAATCTGCGCCAGACAACTGACGGGTTTCCCCCGCCGCAGGTAAGTGTTCGGTGCGCCGGTCAGCTCTTGATAACGGCTTGTGGAACCGAGTGGCTGCCGGATGCGGCAACGGTCGGCGCACCAGGCACTCGGCGGATCCACACCGTCGACCCGATGCCGATGTCCAGCGTGTTGAACTCGCTGCGCGTCAGCGTCACCAGCACGATCTGATCGTGGCAGGTCACATCGACGCGCACTTCGAAGCCAACCCTGATGATGCGGCTGACCCTGCCGGTCGTGGCGCCACCTGGATCACCGATGCGTAGCTCGATGTCGTGCGGGCGCACGAGACGGTTGTCGAGCTCGGTCACCGGACCCAGGAACCGCATGACGAACTGGTTGGCCGGGCGGTCGTAGAGATCGTCGGGCGTACCGATCTGCTCGATGCGGCCTTCGTTGATCACGACGATCTCGTCGGCCACTTCGAGGGCTTCCTCCTGGTCGTGGGTCACGAACACAGTGGTGACATGCACCTCGTCGTGCAGCCGACGCAACCAGTCGCGCAGCTCCTTGCGCACCTTGGCGTCGAGCGCACCGAATGGTTCGTCGAGCAGGAGCACACTTGGCTCGACGGCCAGAGCGCGAGCCAGCGCCATGCGTTGCCGCTGGCCGCCCGACAACTGTGACGGCAGCCGGTCGGCGAACTGGCGGAGGTGCACGAGGTCGAGCAACTCGTCAACTCGCTGTCGGACCTCGTCCTTCGGGCGTTTGCGGATCTCGAGCCCGAATGCCACGTTGCGGCGTACCGACAGGTGCTTGAACGCGGCGTAGTGCTGGAACACGAACCCGACGTTGCGGCGCTGAGGCGAAAGATGGGTGGCGTCGATTCCCTCGATGTGCACGGTTCCCGTGTCGGCGTGCTCGAGCCCGGCGATGATGCGCAACAGCGTCGACTTGCCTCCCCCGCTGGGCCCGAGAAGTGCGGTGAGTTGCCCCGTGGGGATGGTCACCGTTACGTCATCGAGCGCCACGAAATCGCCGAAACGTCTCCCCACGCCGACGACTTCGATGCTCATTGGTTGTCCTCCCCTGGGCGGATGATGGATACGACCACGATGCAGGCCACCGACACGATGGCCAGCAGGAACGCGGTTGCATAGGCGCCGCCTTTGTCGAAGTTGAGGTACTTCTCCTCCACGACCAACGTGGCGGTGCGTGTCTTTCCGAGCACATTGCCGGACACGACCTTCACAGCTCCGAACTCGCCCAGGGAGCGAGCCAGGCTCAGCACCACGCCGTACACGACAGCCCACTTGATCGATGGCAGGGTGATGCGGCGGAATGTCTGCAGTGCGTTGGCGCCGAGGCTGAAGGCGGCCTGCTCCTGTTCGAATCCGATCTCCTCGAGCACCGGCACCACCTCGCGGATCATCAGCGGAAGCGATACGAACACGGTGGCCAGCACGATGCCGGGTGTCGCGAAGATGATCTTGACGCCGGCGTCCTCCAGGGTCGGCCCGGCCCACCCGTTGCGGCCGCCGTACACGAGTATCAGCGCGAGGCCGACGACGACCGGCGAGACCGACAGCGGTATGTCGAGCAGAGCGTTCAGCAGCGCCTTGCCGCGGAAGTTGTAACGGACGAGCAGAATGGAGATCCCGACACCGAACACCGTGTTGACGATCACCGAGATCACCGCCACTTTGACGGTGAGCCGGATCGCATGGGTGATGTCGGGGTCGCCCAGGACGTCGCTGAGGTTGGAGAAGCCGTCGTCGAACGTGTTCTTGGCCACGAGCCACAACGGCCAGGCGATCAGCATGAACAGGTACGCGATCACGATCACGCGCATCACGTTGCGCGTGATCGCGGCGCGTGCATCGCGCGGCCGGCGCGTGCGAGTCGCCACAGGCAACTGCTCGTGCTCCAACGACTCAGGCACGACGGGCCGCCAACTTCTGCAGCACGTTGAACGCCACGATCGTCATGAACGAGATGGCCAGCAGCACGGTTGCAACTGCCGCAGCGCCGGTGCGGTTGTCGTTCTCGATGCTGCTGAGTATTCGAACCGACGTGACCTCGGTCTTCAGCGGGAGGTTGCCCGACAGCAGCACCAGTGATCCGTACTCGCTCACGGCACGAGCGAACGAAAGCGCAGCGCCCGAGGCGATGGCCGGGGTCAAGGCCGGCAAGATGATGCGGCGGAAGGTCGTGAGCCGGCTGGCGCCGAGCGAGGCTGCGGCCTCCTCCGCGTCGCGATCCAGTTCGGCGAGCACAGGCTGCACAGTGCGTACGACGAACGGCAGTGTCACGAACAAGAACGCCAGGAACACCGCAGGGCGCTTGTTGGCAACGTCGATACCAACGGGGCTGTCGGGTCCGTAGAGCGACAGCAGTACGAGGCCGGCCACGATCGTCGGCAGCGCAAACGGAATGTCGATCAGCACCTCGAGGATGCGCTTGCCGACGAATCGATCACGCACCAGGACCCAGGCGATCAGTGTGCCCATCATGATGTTGACCACCGTGACGACCGCAGCGGCCGTGACGGTGAGCCGAATGGCTGCGGCCGTCTGTTCGTTGGTGATCGAGTTCCAGAACTTGCTCCACCCGCCGTCGGTCGAGGTGACCACAACCGCGATCAACGGGATCAGCACAAGGAGACTGAACCACAGCATGGCAACGCCGAGGCCGAGGCCTGACACGGTGGAGAGCCCTCCCGACCGTCTCGACCTGCGTAGCCGCGTGGCACGGCTGCTGGTCGGTAGCGCTACCGTCAAGAAGCCTTCCCGCTGTCGAGGATGATCTTGGTGATGATGCCTGCGTCCTCGTCGAAGAACTTCTTCGACAGCGAACTCCAACTCTCGAAGTCGTTCGCGACGGTCAGCAGTTTCTTGACCGCGGGGAAGGGATCGGTCGGGTCGTTGGCACCCTCGACCTCGCCGTAGTCGACACCGTCGATGATCGGACGGAACCCCTTCTTGGCGAACTCGCGCTGGCCATCGATGCTGAGCACGAAGTCGAGCCACTCGGTTGCCTTCGGGTTGGCGTCGATCAGCACCGCGCCCGGGTTCTCGATCAACAGCGTGGTGTCGGGGATGATGTAGTCGAACTCCTCGCCGCTCTGGTGGGCCAGGATCGCCTCGTTCTCGTAGGCCATCAAGACGTCGCCGGTGCCACCGAGGAACGCGGTCGTGGCGTCGCGCCCGCTGCTGGGAAGCGATACCACGTTGGCGAAGAAGCTCTTGAGGTACGCCTCGGCGTCGGCCTCGCTACCCCCACCCGTGATCACCTGACCCCAGGCCGCGAGGACATTCCATCGGGCTGCTCCAGACGACGCGGGGTTGGGGGTGACGATCTCGACGCCGGGCTTCACCAGATCGTCCCACGTCAGGATGTTCTTCGGATTGCCGGAGCGAACAGCGAACACAACGACGGATGACGACACGATGCCTTTGTTCGGTCCGGCGTTCCAATCCTCGGAGACCAGCGCGTTGTCGACGAGTCGCGTCACGTCACTGGCCACCGAGAAGTGGACGTAGTCGGCCTCCAGACCGTCGACTACTGCCCGGCTTTGATCGCCGGACGCGCCATATGAGGTCTCGAACTCGATGCCCTCGCCTTCGGCGGTCTTGGCCCAGGCCTCGGCGATCGTCACATTGGCGGCCTCGGGCACTGCGAACCCGACGATGCTGATCTTGTTGTCAGTGGCTGTCTCGGCTTGCATGGTGTCTGCATCGATGGTGGGCGCCGCCGAGTCGTCGCCGCAGGCCGACAGCGCAATCGCAGTCGCAACGGTGAGGTACAGGGCGATTCTGAGGGGGGTTCGCACCGACCAGATACTAGCAAATGTTGATCAACTTAATCAACAATTCGTGAAAGGTGCTTCCAACTTGTGAAACCGCCACATACCTCACCGTGTCGAGAACGCAGCTCGACTCACCGTGGCACGGATGGGGTCGACGGTCACGCTGGTTTCGTAGGCGAGACGTGTCATAGCAGTCGCATCGCCGATGACGGCGGGAATGCCGAGTTCGCGGGCAATGATCGCGGCGTGTGATGCGAGCCCGCCGGTGGTGGTAACGAGCGCCCCGGCTTGCGAGAGGATTGTGTTCCATGACGGACTGGTGAATCGTGTGATGACCACGTCGCCAGGCTCGATCACGTTGAGTGCCGTGGCTGGATCACTGACTACGACGGCTCGCCCCGTATAGGGCAGCATGCCGATCCCGATCGCGCCGGCCGGGTCGCTGGTCATGTGGTAGGCCGCGGCGAGTTGCGCGGAACCCATCAGCGAGAGCGAGCGTGGCAGCGCGCTGAGCGGTGGGATGGCGAACTCAGGCCCGAGGGTCGGCGGCGCGTCGAGCCGTGAGCGACGAGCGCGTTCGGATTGTCGCTGCGCGATCTCGGCGGACCGAGGTGGTCGACCGGTCTGCAGGCACACGATCAGTTCGTCCGTGGTCATCTCGATGGCGAGGTCAGGCGGATCAAGGGCGAGTCGCCTTCCGACCTCGAGCATCGCTCGGCGCAGGAGGCCCATCGGCCAAGCACCCGTGACGGCTCCATTGTCGTCACGGAGCGGTACGGCGGCGCGTGCGTCCTCAACAAGGTGACGCAGTTCTTCGTGGTATTCGCCCGGCACGAGCGGTCGCAGATCGAGCGGCTCGATATCGTCGGTCGTGGATCGCGTTGCCGGGTGCCGTGACAGCTCGACCCATGCCTGACTGTCGAGGTCGTAGCCGGTCACGAGCTGCCACGGAGGCGGCTGCACCGTGCCAGCCGACAAAGGCGAGGCTCCGTTGAGCGCGCGCATCGCTGTGGCCGGGGTGACGCTCCACTCTGAGCATCGGGCGATGAGTAGACCGATCGGCAGGAGATCGTCACCGTGAAGTTCGAAGTGACGAAGATATCCGTCGACTGCCAATGCCCGGCACGCTCGCACGTGGTCGATCAGTTGATTCGAGGACAGCGACGCCGGGTCGATGGACTGCACCCGCTCGTTGCGTTCGCACCAGGTCGCCCGCTCGTCGTCGAACCAGGCGTTGGCTGCCGCCCGCCACGGCCGCGTTGCGAGGGCGTGTCGAGCTGCCCGGTTGCGGCGGCGGAACTCGGGATGCATTCGCGACATCAACCACACGGCTGCAGCGGGTGGCTGGCGACGCATTTCGCGCGGCCCAGCGAGGGGCACCGGCGCGATGTAGAGGTGCCCGTGCACGTAGGCGACGTCGAGACTGCGGGCCAATACCCCGTAGCGGGCCATGTACGAAGCCATTCCGGGTGGGCATGTCTCGGCGTACAGACGTTGGTACTCCGCCGTCAGGGCACCGGGGAAGTGGTCAGAGAGGCTCATCCAGCCGCCCTTTCCCGGCGGCTCGAAATCAAACTCGTCAACGGTGATGGTCATGTCGGCTCCTTCATGGTCGTGGAGATTGGCTCCGTGCCGCGGGGTCGGCGTGGTCGTTGCGGTTTCGTGGCCTTGATCAACGCGTCTACTGCCCACAGTGATGCGTCCACGGCTTCGTCGACGTCGAGTTCTTGCCGATCGGTCAGCTCGACGACCGCGACCGAACCGCTGACGAGCAGCAACATGGAGATCAACCGTTGCCCAGGCCGCGACTGCGGATCGATGCCGAAGCGGCTGAGGTATCCGGACAGTTCCCGACGACTGGCGTCGAGGCGGGCTCGCCGCATCGCTCGCCCGGCGCCGGAGGAGATCTGATGGCGCAAGAGGGGGAGGTTGTTAGAGAAGTCGTGCCACATCGCTCGCTGAAACGCGGCGAAGTCGTCGTCGCCATCCCGCTTCGGCGCATGGCCGTCACTGAGTGCTCGCCGAGACGGTTCTGCCGCTGCAGCGACGAGCAAGTCATCCTTGGTTGGAAAGTAACGGTAGATCGTCGCCAACGACACACCGCTGTGTCGGGCGACGGCGGGCACCGACAACTCGTCCAGCGAACCGTCGGCCACGAGTTCGAGCACCGACGCGAGCACCTTGCGCCGAGTGAGTTCCCGATGTTCGTCGCGCAATCCCACTCGGCCATTGTGCCTAAGCGAGACGATCATGTCAAAATGATATGATCATCTTGTTTTCAAGCTCCGCACATCACATGGCGCCGTTGACACTGGTTCTGATCGAGTACAGCGATGTCGTCGCGGTGATGAAGAGCCGGTTGCGCTGCGGACCACCGAAGGTGAGATTGGCCGCCGCTTCGGGCAGGTGGAGCTTGCCGATCAGCGTGCCGTCGGGGTCGAAGCAGTGCACACCATCGCCGACGGCGGCCCACACGCGTCCGGCATCGTCGAGACGGATGCCGTCGAAGTGGCCGGCACCGCATTCGGCGAACACTCGACCCGAGCCGAGCGCATCGGCTCCCTCGACGGGGAAGACGCGGATGTGGTTCCGCGCCGTGTCGGCGATGTAGAGATGGGATTCATCGAGCGAGAATGCGAGGCCGTTGGGACGATCGAAGTCGTCGCCGACGACGGTGACGTTGCCGGTGGCGGGATCGTGGCGGTAGACGTTGCAGCGGCCGATCTCGCTCGTAGCTCGGTGGCCCTCGTAGTCGCTGTCGATGCCGTACGCCGGATCCGTGAACCAGATGGAACCGTCGGATCGCACCACGAGATCGTTGGGGCTGTTCAGCCGCTTGCCGTCGAAACGGTCGGCGATCACACTGATCGATCCGTCGTGTTCGGTTCGGCTGACACGGCGATTGCCGTGTTCGCAGGTGACGAGTCGACCCTGCCGGTCCAGCGCGTTGCCGTTCGAGTATCCGGCCGGTTCGCGGAACGGGCCGACGTTGCCGCTCATCTCGTCCCAACGCAGCATGCGGTCGTTGGGAATGTCGCTCCACACCACGAACCGCCCGGCTGGAACGTACACCGGTCCCTCGGCCCAGCGGCACTCGCCGAAGAGCCGCTCTATTCGAGAATCGCCGCGGCACCCGGCAAACCGGTTGTCGAGGACCTCGAATCTCGCTGCGATTGTCTCTGGCATGGCCCTCTCCTCGATTGCGGGGAGATGCTATGGGCTCGGCGCGCAATTGACCGACTGACCGCCGAGTGGGTGGGGGCGACGGGCGGTCAGTCGGTCAGAACGTGACAAATGCTGGCAGAGTCCTAGAGGCGTTCGACGGTGGTGGTGTGTCGGGCGAACCGCGGCATCATGAGTGCCGACAGTGCGATGATGGCGCCACCGAGAACCACCAGCCACGCCATGGATGTCTCGAGCGCCAAGGACTTTTCGAACGACTCGGTCTGAACAGCACCGACGAAGCCGGCGATGCCCAGCGCCGTGCCGAAGAACGTCGCGCCGCTGCGTGAGCGAGACACGCCGGCGATCAGCAAGCAGAGGCCGAACGCGATCTCGATCAATCCCAGCGTGGTGGTATGTGTGAACGCCAGCACGGTGACAACTGGGTCGGACATGGCGCCGTCGAAGCCTCCACGCGTAATTGCGATCAAGCCAACCACCAGCAGTACCAAGCCGCCGATTGCCGAGATGATTGCGTCGGGTTCCCAACGCGACGTGTACGCGACTCGAACCTGTCCTGCGGGTGCCGCTACAACAGGTGAGGCCACGACCGGTGCGACGTACTGGCCCTCGACCGGAACTTCGACCAAGGGTTGTGGCGTCTCGACGATGGTGTCGGTGCGCTCGTGATATGGACCTTCTACGTGCGTCATCTTGTGCTCCTTCAAACTGTCGTATTGACTTCTGGAATCGAGCATTTCCCATCGCGACCGGTTCTAAACAAGCAGGTGTCCCCTAACGAGCACTACAGCAATGGGCGGCGCTTCGACGAAAGCAGGCCGGTGTCGAATCCGGCCTGATGCAAACCACCGCGGAACCGGGCGTGCTCGATCTTCAAGCAACGGTCCATCACGGCGGTCCGGCCGGCACCGGTGACAATGTCGACGGCCTCGGGGGAGTGCAAGCCGAGCTGCGCCCAGAACGTGCGCGTACCCGGTATTGCGACTACTTCAGCGGCGACCGCCGGCAGTTCACTGGCTCTGCGAAACACATCAACCAGGTCCGGCACGCCCGGTAGATCGGCGAGGGATGGGTAGACCCGCTGGCCGAGGACCTCTCCGCCTCTGGGATTGACGAACCACACGCGATCGAACGCGCAGCTCGAAGACAGGAGATACGTGGCGACGAAGTAACTGGCGCGGCTGGGGTCGGCCGACATCCCGACGATCGCCACCGACGAGGTGGACCTGATGATCTGCAGACGCTCGCGCGCTGTGGGGTTGTGCCATGCCGTCATCCGATCGTCTCGGTCGCGATGCACAACGCCTGCTCGATGTCCCAGATGATGTCGTCGGCATCCTCGATGCCGACTGAGATGCGGATCAGATCTGGCGACACTCCTCCCGCTTCGAGCGCCGAGTCCGAGAGTTGTCGATGCGTGGTGCTGGCCGGGTGAATGACCAGCGTGCGTGTGTCGCCGATGTTGGCCAGATGACTGCACAGCTCCAGCGCCTCGATGAAGGCCTGTCCGGCGGCGCGGCCGCCGGCGACTCCGAACGAGAACACAGCGCCCGGACCCAGCGGCAGGTAGCGGGCGGCACGCTCGTGATGAGGGTGATCCGCAAGCCCTGCCCAACGGACCCACGACACGCGGGGATTACGAGATAAGGCGTCGGCGACTACGCGAGCGTTGGCGAGATGAGCGTCCATTCGCTGGGGGAGCGTCTCGATCCCCTGCATGAGCAGGAATGCGTTGAACGGTGACAGTGTCGGGCCGACATCGCGAAGTTGTTCGGCGCGCAGTCTGGTACAGAACGCGAACTCGCCGAAGTTGTTCCACCACGACAAACCGCCGTACGACGCCACCGGTTCGGTCATCCGCGGGAAGTTGCCATTGCCCCAATCGAAGCGACCCGAATCGATCACGACGCCGCCGAGCGAGGTGCCATGGCCGCCGAGGAACTTCGTTGCCGAATGCACCACGATGTCGGCACCCCATTCGAGTGGCCGACACAGGTACGGAGTCGCCACCGTTGCATCGACGACGAGTGGAATTCCCGCTTGATGCGCGACCTCGGCAAGACCTTCAAGATCCGCCACGACACCAGAAGGATTGGAGACGACCTCGGTGTAGATCAGCTTGCTGTTCGGCTGCACAGCGGCCGCGAAGTCGGTATGTTCATCGCCTGCCACGAACGTGGTCGCCACGCCGAATCGTGCCAGCGTTCCTTCGAGCAACGTCCGCGTGCCGCCATACAACTGCGCCGATGAAACCACATGGTCGCCTGCCTCGCAGAGAGCGCTGATCACGAGGAACTCAGCCGACTGGCCGCTGGCCGTCGCTACCGCTCCGATGCCGCCCTCGAGGCTGGCCAGTCGCTCCTCGAACGCGGCGACAGTGGGATTGCTGATGCGGCTGTAGACGTTGCCATACTTCTGCAGTGCGAAGAGATCGGCGGCGTCGGACGTGTCTTCGAAGACGAAGCTCGTGGTCTGGAAGATCGGAACGGCGCGTGCGCCCGTGATCGGTTCGGGTCGTGCGCCGGCGTGGATTGCCCGGGTGCGAAACCCCCACTGATGGTCGCTGCCCATATCCGTCCCATCCATTGACCCATCCAATGACACGGCACGATTCTCGCACGGCCGCACCGCTCCCGTTGTGGAAACATGAGCCACAAGGGGAGGCTGAGATGACCACCGTGATACCGACCACGTCGCACTGGGGAGCGTATGGCGTACGCGTCGTGAACGACGAGATCGTCGAGGTGATTCCACACCCAGCCGACCCTGATCCCTCGCCGTTGCTCGATGGGGTGGCGGGTGCGGCGCGCCATCGAACGCGGATCCAACGCCCTGCAATCCGACGTGGCTGGCTCGAGCACGGCGCAGGCCCGACAGATCTCCGCGGCCGCGACGAGTTCGTCGAGGTCAGTTGGGGCGAGGCGATCGAAGCGGTGGCGACAGAGCTGAATCGGGCGCGTGATCGGCATGGAAACGAGAGCATCTTCGGCGGCTCGTACGGCTGGGCCAGCGCGGGGATCTTTCATCACTCGCAGACGCAACTCCAGCGGCTACTGAACCTCATCGGCGGCTACACGCGGTCGATCAATTCGTATAGCAATGGCACGTCTGTCGTGTTGTTGCCGCATGTGGTTGGCAGCGCTGAAGAGGTGATGCGCCAGCCAACCTCGTGGCCGACCATTATCGAGCACACCGAGCTGGTTGTGGCGTTCGGCGGCATCCCGGCGAAGAACGTGTTCGTGACCCCGGGCGGGATGACGCAACATCGCACGCGGGACTACCTCGATCGCGCGGCGTCGCGCGGTGTGGAATTCGCACTCGTCAGTCCGGTGCGCAACGACCTGTCGCCGCATATCCCGGCAACGTGGTACCCGGTCGTGCCCGGCACAGACGTAGCACTGATGCTTGCGCTCGCTCATACGTTGCTGGTCGAGAACCTGGCCGACCGCGCGTTCCTCGACCGCTACACATTCGGCGCCGACATCTTCGAGTCGTATGTGGTTGGCACGAGCGACGGCGTAGCGAAGGATGCCGAGTGGGCGAGCA
The DNA here is from genome assembly GCA_043742385.1 of Ilumatobacteraceae bacterium. Lineage (GTDB taxonomy): Bacteria > Actinomycetota > Acidimicrobiia > Acidimicrobiales > Ilumatobacteraceae > JAENVT01. Next base: position 724 of record JAYTZE010000667.1, on the reverse strand, counting down.
CGCGATGCCAGATCCCGGCCGACGAGATCCGCCAGCTGGCACGCCGGATGGCAGCGGTCCGCACGCTGGTGACCGTGACGTGGTCGCTTCAGCGCATCCCGCACGGCGAACAACCTGTGTGGGCCGGGCTCGCGCTCGCTGCACTCCTGGGCCAGATCGGTCTGCCGGGCGGAGGGTTCGGCCACGGGTACGGCTCGATGGGCGACGTCGGTTCCACGGGCCCGTCGATTGGACTGCCCCACTTCTCCAAGGGTCGCAACAAGATCCGCACGTTCATACCGGTTGCGCGCATTGCCGACATGCTGCTGTCGCCCGGCGAGGAGTTCGCCTACGACGGCGGCACGTACACCTATCCCGACATCCGCCTGGTGTACTGGGCCGGCGGCAACCCGTTTCACCACCACCAGGATCTCGATCGCCTGCGACGGGCGCTGGGCAAGGCCGACACTGTCGTCGTCAACGAGCCGTACTGGACATCGATGGCTCGGCATGCCGACATCGTGTTGCCGACCACGATTCCCATCGAGCGCGAGGATTTCGGTGCCGGCCGGCGCGATACACACCTGATCGCCATGCATCGGGCGACATCGGCACCGGGCGAGGCGCTCGATGACTACGAGATCTTCCGTCTGGTCGCTGAGCAGCTGGATGTCGGTCCTGCCTTCACCGAAGGCAGGACGGCTCGTCAATGGCTCGAACACCTCTACGAGAACTGGCGCGACAA
>JAYTZE010000666.1:0-5523 GCA_043742385.1 Ilumatobacteraceae bacterium | reverse complement strand
GCTCTCGCGCTCGCCGCGGTCTGCGTCGCGGCCACCGGCGGCTCGTGGACCAACGTGTACACCGCGATGCTCGACGGCAGCATCCGCAAGCCGGGCCGTTGGGGACTCACGCTGGGAGTCTCGGCACCCATTCTTCTCGTGGCCCTCGGCACGATCGTCAACGGTCGGGGCGGGCTGGTCAACATCGGTCAGGAAGGCCAGCTGGTGATCGGCTCGTGCTTCTCCGCGTATGTTGCGGTGCGCCTAGGTGGCCCGGGCCCATTCGTACTTTTCGTCTCCATGTTGTTCGGCATCATCGGCGGCGCGCTGTGGGCCGGGATCGCTGGGGTGCTGCGCTACTACCGCAACGTGCCCGAGGTGCTCAGCACGCTGCTGATGGGCACCGTCGCGGCCAATCTGATGGGCTGGGGTCTGCGCAATTCGTGGTTGCTGTTGGCACCGGCGGCCGGGCGCGCCAATCGCAACCAGGTCAGCGAAAGCCTGGCTCCCGACACTCGGATCCCCAGGGTTACCTGGTTCGGAAACGAGTTCCCGCTCAGCGTGCTGTTGGCGGTGGGGTTCACCATTGTCGTGTGGGTCGTGTTGGACCGTTCGGTCGTCGGATTCCGTCTGCGCATGCTCGGCCGCAACGCCAAAACCGCTCAGCGTTCGGGGGTCGCCGAGCGACGGTACGGCATCGGAGCCATGTTGGTGTCTGGGAGTTTCGCCGGTCTGGCCGGCGGGGTCATGTTGGCGGGTGGCGACTTCGGCAACTACCAACTGGTCGCCAACTTCGGCGCAGGCATCGGCTTCGCCGGATTGCTCGCCGCACTGGTCGCACGCGAGCGCGTGATCATCGCCATCTTCGTCGCCGTCCTGTTCGGCTGCATGCGAACAGGTTCGGGATTCCTGCGCGCCACCGGCGTCAGCGGTCGCATCGCCGACGTCGTGCAGGGTCTGCTGGTGCTGGCCATGTTGCTGCCGCCCGCGATCCTGTATGTGCGCGCCCGTCGTCGAGCGCTGTCGAACACGAGCGCGAGGGTCTGAACCGTGGGCGACTTCTTCTCGGCGCTCGGCGACATCGCCACCAACGAAAGCGCCTACCGCAACGCGATGATCGCCGCCGTCGCGTTGCTGTTCGCGGCGTCCGGCGAGCTGGTTGCCGAGAAGGCCGGCACCATCAACATCTCCCTCGAGGCGATGATGCTCGGCGGCGCGTTCTCGGCTGCCATCGGCGTTCACCTCACTGAGTCGGTATGGATCGGTTTGCTGTTCGCTGCGGCGGCCGGCGTTGTGGTCGCGGCCATCCAGGCCAATATGAGCCACCGTCTGCCCGCCGACCAGTTCGTCGTAGGACTCGTGCTCAACGTGCTGATACTCGGCGTCGTCGGCTACCTCACCAGCTCGATCGACCCGAAGTCAGAAGTCGTCGGTCGCCTCGAGATCCCGTTGCTGTCACAGATTCCACTGATCGGGCCCTCGTTGTTCGACCAGCCATGGGTGCTGTATCTCGTCTACCCGCTGGTGCCGTTCATCTGGTGGCTCGTCTACCGCACTCGATGGGGTCTCGAGATCCGGGCAATCGGCGAGGACCCGAATGCCGCCGATGTGTCGGGCTTGGATGTCAACAAGTTGCGCCGTCAGGCCATCTACCTCGCTGGGCTGTTGGCCGGCGTAGGCGGCGGCTACTTCCTGTTCGCCCGATCCGGACGATTCGAGGACTCGCTGATCGGTGGTCGCGGCTACATCGCCATTGCCGCTGTCATCTTCGGTGGCTGGACGCTGAAGGGAACGGTCGCCGGCTGCGTGACCTTCGGCCTCGTGGGTTCGTTCGTGCTGACGATCCCATCTCTCGGCTACCAATCGATCGACCCATCGTTCCTGGCTATCGCCCCCAACGTCGTCACCATCGTGGCTATGGCCGTCTTTGCCAAACGCGTTCGCCAACCTGGCGCTCTCGCTCGACCGTTCATCCGCGGCCTGAAGTAGCGAGCACTTGCTCGACTGAGAACTCGATGTTGTGGCCGTCAGGATCGGTGACGATGCAGATGTGACCGACCACCTCGTTGCGGCGGCACAGCGCTGCGATCGATCACCTCAGCCTAGGTGCACTACGGTCTGACCATCAGTCCAAGATCTCGTCCGCCCGACAACATCCATGGCTAGCACGACGATCATCACCGGCGGCGATGTCGTGACCATGAACCCGACTCGCCAGGTGCTACTCGGCGGTTCGGTTGTCATTGGCGACGGAATCATCGCCGCGGTCGGTTCGACTGGCCAGCTACGCGCCGCGCATCCCGACGCCAGTGTGATCGATGCAACGGATTGTGTGGTCACACCGGGAATGATCAACGCGCATCAACACCTCACCGGCGATCCGTTGGTGCGTAGTTGCATCCCCGATCTTCTCGCGCCCGGTGCCTCGATCTTTGAGTGGGCGGTGCCGATCCACGCCGAACACACGGCCGACGACGACGAACTCGCGGCCAGCCTGTGCGCCGTCGAATGCGCCCAGAACGGTGTCACCACCGTGATCGAGGCGGGCACGGTTGCGCACCCGCACCGGGTCGCCGCGGCAATGCAATCGGTCGGCATTCGCAGCACGGTCGGAACGTGGGGATGGGACATCGAGGAGGGGCCATTCGTCGGCACGATCGCCGAGGTACTCGAACGGCAACGGGCCGTCGTCGAGGCCTTCCCCCCCGGTGGTCTCGTCGAAGGCTGGGTCACGCTCGTCGGCCACGATCTGGCGAGCGACGACCTGCTGCGCGGCGCTGCCGAGCTCGCTCGATCATTGGGCACCGGCATGACCATGCACATGTCGCCAACGTCATCGGATCCGGAGCGCTACCTGGCCCGTACCGGCCGGCGCCCCATCACACACCTGCAGCACCTCGGCGTACTCGGACCCAACCTGCTGCTGGCTCACGGCGTGTGGCTCGACGACGAAGAGATCGACTTGATCCTGTCGAGCCGTACCGCGATCGCCTACTGCCCGTGGGCATACCTGCGACTCGGTCAGGGAGTCACCCGAGTGGGTCGACATGCCGAGATCGTCGAGCGCGGTGGCCGGGTCGCCCTTGGTTGCGATGCTGCCAACGCTGGCGACGTGGCCGACATCTTGCGCGCCGCTGCCCTCGCTGCGGGAATCGCACGCGACGCCCGCCTCGATCCCGAGCGATTCGGTGCACATCAGGCATTCGAAATGGCGACCATTGGCGGCGCCGAGGCAATCGGTATGGCAGATCGGATCGGCTCCATCGAGGTTGGCAAGCAGGCCGACATCGTCGTGCACCGGGCCACCGACTGGGGCTGGTCACCTCGAGGCGACGTCGGGCTGCAATTGGTCTGGGGCACCGACGGCCGGACAGTGCGCGACGTATTCGTCGCCGGCCGGCCGGTGATCCGCAATGGTCAATGTGTCACCGTTGACGCTGCTGCCTTGCGGCACGAGTCCCGCGCCCGACAACGGTCGCTGCTCGATCGCGCCGGCATCACGATCCCTCACTTGTGGCCATACGTCGATGCTCGTTGACACAACATCCACCGGCGACCGATCAGTACAGTCGCAATCGTGACGGACATCCTCTGCTCCAGTGAGGCGCTGGCCAACTCGTGGCACCCGGTTGCACGGTCAGTCGAGGTCGTTGCCCAACCGGTCGCCGTCACCCTGCTCGGCCACAACGTCGTGCTGTGGCGCACCCCTTCTGGCGCGGTATTCGCCGCGCCCGATCGTTGTCCGCACCGCGAGGCACCGCTGTCGATCGGAACCGTCACCGACGGTTGCCTCACGTGCGCGTACCACGGCTGGACGTTCGGCGACGAGGGTCGATGCGTGCGGGTGCCTTCTGCCAACGAAGGCGTGCCGCCCCCACCGCGCGCGCACCTCACTCCATTCGAATGCGAAGAGCGGTACGGCCTGGTGTGGGTCTGCACCGGTGCGCCGGCGGCACCGATCCCGTGCATCGCTCAAGAGAGCGACCCGACGTTCCGTCGCATCAACACGCCAGTCGAGATCTGGCGATCGTCGGCGACACGGATGGTCGACAACTTCCTCGACATCACCCACTTTCCGTTCGTGCATGTCGGCACGTTTGGCCGAGCCCAAGACACGCAGGTGCCACGGTTCGAACTCCAGCAACTCGACGACGGTTACTACGGATATCGCTACGAGGTGTTGGCCAACAACACCACCGGCACCCTGGTCAGTGGCCAGATCGAACGGGTCGTGCATCGGCAGATGTCCTCCGGCTTCAGTTTGCCGTTCGTGGTGCGCAGCACCATCCGCTACGACTCCGGGCTCGAGCACGTCTTGTTGCTGCTGTCGACGCCCATCGACGACGTCACGTCGTACTTCACGTTCGTGGTGTGGCGCAACGACGACTTCGCCGTCTCGGCCGAGGAGATCATCCGTTTCGATCTGGCGATCGGCGCAGAAGACAAGCGAATGCTCGAACAACTCGATGGCGTGCTGCCGCTGGATCAGACCACCCTGGTCAGTGTTCAAGCCGACAAGTGCTCAGTCGAATGGCGCCGCCAACTCGCCGACTTCATCAAGCCCTGAACTCGACAACCGCGCTGTCACCTGTGGAGTTCTTGGGGGCTACCTGGGTACCTTCACAGACTCCACAGGACATGCGTAGCGCCTCACCCGCTCTGAGTGTCCGGCTCCGAAGGTGACTCCATCTCGCGCACCAGCTTGGCAATCCAGCGCAGTATCACCACCAGTTCCTGCCGATCAGCATCGGTGGGTGGCCGGATCGACAGCGTGTCTGCCATCTGCTCGAGGTTCGCAGACGTGATGTCGTCCTCACCACACTCGCCGGGCAACACGACGGCCCCAGCTACAACCTTGGCCATTGGGTCCTAGGCGACGGCAGCGGGGGCGTCGACACCGAGTTCGAACTTGAGGTATTCCTCGCCGGTGTCTTCCCAGTCCTCGAACTGGATGACGCCCATGTCCTCGAAGCGGCGACGCAGCCACTTGTCGTTGCGGTCGAGCAGGCCGAGCTTCTTGCAGTTCGGCACGATCTTGCTGAACAACATCGATTGGAACACCTGGCGAGTTGGGTCCTGCAACACCAGCGGCACGACGTCGCGAACCTTCACTTCCATGCGCTCCCACACTTCTTGCTGCATGAAGCGATCGCGCATGCGGATGGCGGCCTCGAACGCGAACTCCTGGCGATCTTTCATCTCGGCGTCGCTCAGCGAGTCGTAGACCTCTTTCAGCGACAGCACGCCGAAGGCCACATGGCGGGCCTCGTCGCTCATCACGTACCGCAGCAACTGCTTCAGCAGCGGCTCGTTGGTGAACTGATGCATGAACCCGAAGGCGGCGAGCGCAAGACCCTCGACCATCACCTGCATGCCGAGGTACGTCATGTCCCATCGGCTGTCGTTGACGATGTCGTCGAGCAGCATGCGCAGGTGCGAGTTGATCTGATACTGGCCACCGAGCTTCTCGTCGAGATACCGAGCAAACACCTCGACGTGGCGGGCCTCGTCGACGACCTGGGTGCTGGCATACAACTTGGCGTC
>JAYTZE010000665.1:0-2785 GCA_043742385.1 Ilumatobacteraceae bacterium | reverse complement strand
GCTCGTCGCATCAATCGCCGCGCCTCGTCGATGTCGCCGCGGAGCTGCCACGTGTAGGAGGCACGCGACAGCGATGCCATGTCGGGTGAGAGCTCGACCATCCGCTGGACGGCGACAATCGCCGCGTCGTAGTTTCCGAGCTGTAGCTCAGCGTCGCTCAGCGCGCCGTACAAGATTGCGCTGAAGGCATTGATCTCGAGCCCGCGTTCGGCAAATCGTCGGGCGTCGGCGAACTCGTGGCGGGCCGATGCAAGTGCCGCAAGACCGGCGTACGCCAAGAAGTTGTCGGTGTCGTTGATCTCGAGCGATCGCGCCAGCGCCCCGTCGGCAAGGGGGTAGTAGGTGGAATTGACGGTGATCTTTGCCTGCTGGACGTAGGCCAGACCGAGGGTGGCCCACGAGTCGTGGTCGTCAGGAACCGAGTTGAGCCGGGACTGCAAGGAGGCAATGAGGTCGTCGAGCGACCCACTGGTAGGAATTGGGTTCTGGCCGCTGGTCACAAGCGCGACAGCGCCGGTCGAAGGCTCGTCAACGGAGTCCTGCCGCGTCACACCGAGGGATCCGGCCACCAACAGCGCCACACCGACGCTGAGGCCGATCGCAAGGATCATGATGGAACGCTTGATCATCAGATCTCGGCTGTCCGTTCTGGTAGTGGTGTCTCTGGGCAATTTGCAGGTCTGGGCAGTGGTGACGTCGGGTGGCGCAACAGTCGAGACCGTCACACCACCCGACGAGTTGTCTCCTAGTTGGCCAACACCGTGCCGGGGAAGTACCCGTTGATGTCAGCGACCAGATGAGTGTCGTTCGAGGTGAAGATGCACACTCTGCCGCCGGCACCGATCTGGGCGGCGACGAGGTTCGCTGTGGTCAGACCGGTGAGGTTGACGTTCGATGCCAACGGTCGCACTGAACCGCAGGCGAAGACCGTCACGAAGCCGTCCGGTGCGCTCTCGGACACCGTCAGGTTCAACAACACCGTTCCCGCATCGGCTGGGATGTTCGTCGTACCGAAGCCGACGACCCTCAACTCGACGATCTGACCGGCGATCGGCTTCGAACCCGAGTAGTTGATCCGACCGTCAGCAACTCGTGTTTCCAGCACCCGCTCGGGAACCGTGGCCACGAATGACGAGCTGGCGGGGGCATAGCCCTCGAGGTCGGCAACCACATCGGTGCCATTGCTCACGAACAAGCAGACGTTGCCGCCGGTTCCGATCTTGGCCGCCACAAGGTTGGCCCGCACCAGCCCCGGCAGCAGATTGACGTTGGAGGCGTTCGGGCGAGCAGTTCCGCAGGGGTAGACCGTGATCCATCCCTCACCATCGCTGTTGACGGCCGTGACATTGAGGAACACTGCCTTGGCATCGGCCGGGACCAACGTGGCGCCGACACCGGTCACGTGAAGTGAGATGACCTGGCCTGTAGCCGGCTTTGTGCCGGAGTATCCTTTTTGACCGCCCGCTTCGGTGGTCCGAGTTTCAAGGAGCCGTTCCGGTTGCGTCGGCACGTACGACGCCGTCGTTGGGTGGAAGCCCACGACATCGGCAAACAGGTCGGTCGGCGTGTTGGTGAAGATGCACACCTTGCCGCCGGCGCCAACGCGCGCGGCCACGAGGTTATGGGTGATCGTGTTGGCAATCGGATTGAAGTTGGAGGCTGTAGGTCGTGGAGAACCGCACGGATAGGTCGTGACGAAACCGTCAGCGGCGGTGTTGATTGCGGTGACGTTGAGGAACACCGTGGTGGCGTCAGGCGGGATCAATGACCCTGCTAGACCGGTCACCTGCACTTGGATCTCCTGCCCGGCCGTGGGCCTGGCACCGTTGTAACCGATCTGTCCACCCTGATCGGTGCGTGTTTCGAGAATCCGCTGCGGAGCGACCGAAACGAACTCCGGCACTCGGGGGGTGCGGTCGACACCAAGGTTCACTCCGTTGAGGTGCGGTAGTGCCAAGTAGGGGAAGGTGGTGCCGAATTCCCGGTCGTTGCGGTCGACAGAATCGATCGTTGCGAGCGCCGCGACCAACTGTCCACTCTGGGCTGCGCCCTCTACTGCCTGGATGGCGATGTCGACGACATCGTCGGTGAGGCGGCGGCCGTTCGGGAAGCCGGCGACGTCACCAGCAAGCACGCCCAGACGGTGGGGTGCCGCCGCAGGGGCGACGCTCATGTTCAGGCGCAGCATCTCCGACGGTCGGAAGTCCACACCAACACCGCGTGCGGTCGCATCATCGGCGTTCAGTTCCTGGGAGTTGAGGTCGACGTTCAGCACGACGTTCGGATCTCCTGTGAAACCCGCGTTTGCCTTGCTGATGCCTTGGAGGAAGATCTCGACCAAGTCGTTTCGGGGTGCGGCCGGCGCCGGCACACCGTAAATCGCCTGGATCAGGCCGGGCAGGATCGGGTTGACCACTTTGTCGACCACCGCCGGAATGTTGGCGTCCTGGTCGGGACTCACCGAGTTGAAGGCGTCCTTGAGACTCAGTGGGATCACCACTTCGTTCACCAGTGGGTTGCCGAGACGCGAGACCTGGACGAACGTGGTGTCCGGCGTGCCTGGGGCGTCGGCCACGTTTGCGCTGCGGCGATCCGTGGTGCTCCAGACGCCGATCACCGGGTTGGCCATGGCGTTGCCGCCGATCGCGAGGGCGGTCTTCGGTACCTGCAAAGCGATCGCGTTGACGTTGTAGCTCGCCAATGTGTCCTGCCCCACTTCTGTCGCGTTAGCGCCGTACAGAAGGTCGAATACGCGCAGGTCGAGGAAGAATGGATCGTCGGCCTG
>JAYTZE010000664.1:0-2785 GCA_043742385.1 Ilumatobacteraceae bacterium | reverse complement strand
AGTGATGCAACGTGTTGCTGACGCCCTCGAACAACCGAAGTCGCACGGCCTTCAAGTCCGCCACCGGGTCACTGTCGAGGAAGCCCCAGATCGTGAAGGCGATCGTCAGGTCGTGCACCACCGGAGCCCGGCTGAACATCGATGCGCGACGCAGGGCGATGCCGAGGCAACCCTGGATCGCGTCGGCGGCATGCTCGCCGGGCTGCAGCTGCAGGCGATCGCGAAAGCCGTTGGCGATCTTCAGCGCGAACCCCTGGTCGGGACCTTGGAAGCCGAGGCGCGTGCCTTCGGGCTGGAACCCGACGAGGTCGCCGGGACGATCGGGCTTCCACGACGCAGGCACGATGTCGGGCGAGCCGTAGACCCTCGAATCGTCGACGGGTGAGACTGGAGCGAACTTCGGCGCGGCCATGAACCATTTCTACCTGGTCCACCGCCCGAGCGTCGCACCTCGATACGGCGCTACTCAGGTGCCGACGTGCAGGAGGCCGTAGACCACGCTCTCCTCCAAGGCTCGCCACGAGGCCTCGATGATGTTGGGGCTCACGCCGATGGTCGTCCAGGTGCGATCGCCGTTGGTGGCATCGATCAAGACGCGAGTCGTGGCGCCGGTGGCGGTCGCGCCATCGAGGATGCGCACCTTGTAGTCGGTGAGGTGCACCTTGGCGAGGAGCGGATACGACCCGCCGACCGCGGCTCGCATCGCCGAGTCGATCGCGTTGACCGGGCCATTGCCCTCCGCAGTTTGCACATGGCGCTCGTCGCCGACCCAGACCTTCACGGTCGCTTCCGTGGTGAAGTCGCCGCTGCCCACCTCGTCGGTGATGACACGCATGCTCTCGACCCGGAAGAAGTCTTGCTGCCACCCGGCGGCGCGCCGCATGAGCAACTCCAGCGACGCGTCCGCCGCCTCGAAGTGGTACCCCTCGTGCTCCAACCGCTTGAGGTCGTCGATGACCTGGTTGACTGCGGGACCATCCATCGGGAGACCGAGCTCGGTCGCCTTCATCTGGATGGTCGCCCGTCCGGCCATCTCGCTGACGACGAACCGGGTGCCGTTGCCGACCAGCTGGGGATCGACGTGCTCGTACGCATCCTTGGCACGGACGATCGCACTGACGTGCAGGCCGGCCTTGTGGGCGAACGCCGATGCCCCGACGTACGGTGCCTGCGGGTTGAGGGGCCGGTTGAGCACCTCGGCCACGTGATGACTGACCGCGGTGAGTCGCTCGATGCGGCCCTCCGGCAAGCACGACATGCCGAGTTTCAACTGCAGGTTGGGGATCACGGTGGTGAGGTTGCAGTTACCGGTGCGCTCACCCAGGCCATTGAGAGTGCCTTGCACGTGGCGAGCGCCTGAGCGCACCGCAGCCATCGAGTTGGCGACTGCGCAACCCGTGTCGTCGTGACAGTGGATACCGATGATCACGTCGCTGCCGACGTGGCGATGGACGTCGGCGACGATTGCCTCGACCTCGTGTGGCAGCGAGCCACCGTTGGTGTCGCACAACACCACATGGCTGGCGCCTTTCACCACAGCTGCCTCCAGAGCACGCAGCGCAAACTCCGGATTGCGCTTGAAGCCATCGAAGAAGTGCTCCATGTCGACCAGCACGCGACGACCGTGCCCGGCCAGGAAGGCCACCGAGTCGGCGATCATCGCTTCGCCCTCGTCCAGCGTGGTCTGTAGCGCGTTGAGCACGTGATAGTCCCAGCTCTTGGCGACGATGCACACCGCGGAGGTGTTGGCGTCGAGCAGGTTGCGCAGCGTGGCGTCGTCGTCGACCTTGCCCTTCGGCCGTCGGGTCGACCCGAACGCAACCATCGTTGAAGTCGTCAGCTGCAACTCGGACGCGGCGCGGGCGAAGAACTCGATGTCTTTCGGGTTGGCACCTGGCCAGCCGCCCTCGATGAAGTGGACACCGAGGTAGTCGAGTTGTTCGGCGATGCGCAGCTTGTCGTTGACGGTGGCGGACACGCCCTCCACCTGCAAGCCGTCGCGCAGTGTCGTGTCGAAGACTTCGACGGATTCCTTGCTCATGGCTGATCCTGTTCTCTGATGGTTAGGCCCTGGAAATGAAAGAGCCGCCCGGGTGGGCGGCTCGGAGCGCACATCGGCGTAGGCCGACATGCGCTAGTCAATGATGATGATCGTGGCGAGGCGAGAGATCACGAACGTCATTCAATCCGGTTTTCACCCGCGAGTCAACGTGAACTCTGTGCAAAACCTGTGTGCAAAAGGTGGACAGGTGAAAAACTTCTGGGGATTGTCAAGAAAGTCTGCGGATAACCCTGTGACTTCAAAAATACCTCTTGACCTGCAATCTTGAGTTGGAGCAAGCTACCCGAGTACCGGAAAGCGCACGCCAACCGGAACTCGAGGAACGGTGCCGAACACCGTGGCAGCCAGCAATGGAGGTCACAAGGATCGGAGGGCCAACCGAGTTCACGAGGTGAAAGCGGATTCGGGAGGGGAATGATCCATTCCGCCAGGAGGCCTTCGGGCCGAGTGGTGGGGCCGGGGAGAAACGGACTGGGCAACCAGGTCGCAGCGAACCGGTTCAGCGAGGGAAGCGAACCGGGTAACCGGGGTAGCTGAACGAGCAGCTGGATCGGTTGGAGCCGGGCAACCGGGGAAGACCGGATCAGTGGTTGGGGAACGCGCCGTGCAAGCGGGGAGTGAACTGACAAAGGGAATCGCCCGCCAGCGCTTGCGCTGACGGGCGATGACATTGAGTCGAGCTACAGGCTAACGCCGGCAGGTCGACCAGTGGTGGATCATGAA